>NZ_JAAOTI010000013.1:194279-273235 GCF_011297315.1 Catellatospora chokoriensis | reverse complement strand
GCCGGACCGGGGCCGTCGCNCCGCGCCGGCTGCTGCGGCGGCACGGCCCGCCCGCCGGACCGGCCGGGCGCCGCGCCGCCGGGGCGGCCGGGGACGGCGCCGGGGTGCTCGCGCGGGGGTTTGCGCTCCGCGAACCCGTCGAAGCGGTCGGGGTTCTGCGGCGGCTCGGGTGCGCGGCGTCGACCGGCCCCTCCGGCAGCTCCCGTCCGACTTGGTGACTCAGAGTTATGGGCACTGTCGCGTAGTGACCCGTGCCGACCGGCGCCCGTGTCCCCGGGTAAGCGGGGACCGGGCGTGTCTCGGTCGCGCGGGTCACGACGGGAAGATGGCGGCCAGTCCCCCGAACCGGCGCCGTAGCCGTGAGCCATGTCGCACAGCGTAATGGACGACACAGTCGCCAATAACCCTGCGGGCGTCGAGTCCGTCCGTTCGGGGGAGAATGTGCGGGTGGGCGAGCATTACTTCACTGCGGATCCGGGCGCGTCGGCGCGCCCGCGCGAGGTCGTTTTCACCATCGAGGGACAGGAGTACGACCTGGTAGCAGCTGGTGGTGTGTTCTCCGCCACCCGCCTGGACCCGGGCACGACGGTGCTGTTGAAGAAGGGCGAACTGCCCGCACCGGGCACCGCCGGAAAATTTCTGGACCTGGGCTGCGGGTACGGCCCGATCACCATGGTGCTGGCTACCCGGGCTCCGCAGGCCGAGATCTGGGCGGTCGACGTCAACTCGCGCGCCCGCGACCTCACCGAGGAGAACGCGCAGCGGCTGAAGGTGGCCGACCGGGTGCACGTCGCCGAGCCCGACGGGGTGCCGGCCGGCGTCGAGTTCGCGCAGATCTGGTCCAACCCGCCGATCCGGGTGGGCAAGGAGGAACTGCACCAGCTGCTGCTGCGCTGGCTGCCGCGGCTCGCCCCGGACGGCACGGCCTGGCTCGTCGTCGCCAAGCACAAGGGGGCCGACTCGCTGCAGCAGTGGCTGGCCGCCCAGGGCTGGCAGGCCGACCGGCACGCCAGCGGGTCGGGCTTCCGGGTGCTGAAAGTGACTCGCCCTCAGGCTGTTTGATCAGGCAGTATTCCCGCGTGGGATACGTGGATGTGGCCGGTGTGGCGTACACGCTGCCGGACGGGCGCGAACTCTTCTCCGACGTGTCGTTCCGCGTCGGCGAGGGAGCCAAGGTGGCGCTGGTCGGCCCGAACGGGGCCGGCAAGACGACGCTGCTGCGCATGGTCTCCGGCGACCTGCCGGTGACCACCGGCGGCATCGCGCGTTCGGGCGGCCTCGGGGTGATGCGCCAGTTCATCGGCATGCTGGGCTCCTCGGCCGCGACCGGTGTGCCCGGCGGTGCCGAGATGACCCTGGCCGAGATGGCGCTCAGCCTCGTCGAGCCGCGCCTGCAGGCCGCCGGCGCGCGCCTGGTCAAGGCGGAGCAGGCCATGCGGGTGGCGGACTCGCGAGGCAAGCTGACCAGCAGCGCCCAGCAGGCACAGCTGCGGTACGCCGAGGCGCTGTCGGCGTACGGCGAAGCCGGCGGCTATGAGGCCGAGGTGCTCTTCGACACCGTCGCCACGTCGATCATGGGGCTGTCCTGGGACGAGTGCCGGGACCGGCCGGTGCGCACCCTGTCCGGCGGCCAGCAGAAGCGCTTCGCCCTCGACCTGCTGCTGCGTGGCGACGACGAGGTGCTGCTGCTCGACGAGCCGGACAACTTCCTCGACGTGCCCGCCAAACGCTGGCTGGAGCAGCGGCTGCGCGAGTCGAAGAAGTCAGTGCTGTACGTCTCGCACGACCGGGAGCTGCTCAACCAGACCGCCGACCGGGTGGTCGCGGTCGAGGGCGGCAGCGCCTGGACGCACGTCGGCTCGTTCGCGGCGTGGCACGAGGCCCGGGTCGCCCGGCACGACAGCATGGAGGAGCGCCGCCGCCGCTGGGACGAGGAGCACGAGAAGCTGCGCGCGCTGATGCTGATGTACAAGCAGAAGGCGGCCTACAACGACGGCCTGGCCTCGCGGTATCAGGCCGCGCAGACCCGGTTGCGCAAGTTCGAGGAGGCCGGCCCGCCGCCGCTGCCGCCCAAGGACCAGCAGATCCAGATGCGGCTCAAGGGCTCCCGCACCGGCAAGCGCGCCGTCATCTGCGAGCAGCTGGAGCTGGAGAACCTGACCTTCCCGTTCGACCTGGAACTCTGGTACGGCGACCGCCTGGCGGTGCTCGGCGCGAACGGCACCGGCAAGTCCCACTTCCTGCGCCTGCTGGCCCAGCAGGCGCACGGGGGCGGCGAGGACTCCGGACGCTCGGCCGACGGTGCGGTGCACACGAAGGTCAGGCACAGCGGCGTCGCCCGCCTGGGCGCGCGGGTCGTGCCGGGCCACTTCTCGCAGACCCACGACCGGCCGGACCTGGCCGGCAAGGAGCTGATCGACATCCTGTGGCGCGGCGACACGCACCGGCCGTCGCTGGCCCGCGAGGCCGCGTACAAGGTGCTCGACCGCTACGAGCTGGCCAAGCAGGCTGAGCAGCGCTTCGGCACGCTCTCCGGCGGCCAGCAGGCCCGCTTCCTGGTGCTGCTGCTGGAACTGAGCGGCGTCACCCTGCTGCTGCTCGACGAGCCCACCGACAACCTCGACCTGGCCAGTGCCGAGGCGTTGGAGCAGGGCTTGGCCGGGTTCGAGGGCACCGTCGTCGCGGTCACCCACGACCGCTGGTTCACCCGGGGCTTCGACCGCTTCCTGCTGTTCCAGGCCGACGGGGAGGTCGTCGAGACGCCCGAACCCGTCTGGGACGTCCGCTGACCCAAGCCCCCGCGCGGCGTTGGCACGTTTCCGGCGATCGGTGGCATCCGTGCCACTCGTCAAGATCGGTATGGCCCACCATGATGATCACATGACCGACGCACCCCACGGCCGTGCCGCCGCCCTCCACATCCTGGCCACCGGATACACCACGTCGACCGGCCCCGGCGTGGCCGCGACCGTCTCCCTGGTCGTCGACGGCGACCTGCGCATCGTGTTCGACCCGGGCATGGTCGCGCACGCCGCGGTCATCCCCGATGCGCTCGCCGCGCTCGGGCTGGCGCCGGCCGACGTCACCGACGTCGTGCTCAGCCACCACCACCCGGACAACGTCCTCAACGCCGGGCTGTTCACGGCGGCGCGCATGCACGACCACAAGGCGATCTACCGGGGTCACGAGTGGACCGACCGGGACGCCGAGGGCTACGCGTTCTCCGACTCCGTACGGCTGATCAGCACGCCGGGCCACAGCCACGAGGACATCACCCTGCTCGTCGGCACGCCCGAGGGCGTCGTGGCGCTCGCCGGCGACCTGTGGTGGCGCGCGGACGGACCCGCCGACGACCCGGTCGCGCCGGACCGTGCCCAGCTGCGCGCCAGCCGCGAGCGGGTCCTGGCCGTGGCCGACCGCGTCGTCCCCGGCCACGGTGCGCCGTTCACCCCGAACGGCACCACGCCCCGTTAGATCGCTTCTGCGCACCCCCCGCCCCGGCCGGGTATCCGCAGCGGGACATACCTGCCGAGTGACTTTGCTCTGCACCCAAAGCCTTGCTCTGCACCCACCGGCGCAACAGCCGCGCGGCCCGTTGCGTCGGTGGGTGCAGAGCAAGCGAATGGGTGCAGAGCAAAGTCAAACAGGGGGTATGTCCCCGGCGGGCGGAGCATGGCGGCTGCGGCCGGCACGCCGAGCACGGCGCACCGGTGTCGCGGCGCGGGGTGCGCCCTGCCGCTGGTCAGCTCAGGCCGTTGTGGATCGCGGTGGTGAGTTCGCCGGTCGGGGTGTCGCCGTCGAGGGACCAGGCCATGGTCCCGCCGAGGCCGTTGGCCTTGACGTATGCCGCCTTCTGGGCAATGACCTGCGGGGTGTCGTAGGACCAGAAGGCGCCGCCGCCGTACTTCCAGGACGCGCCCGCGACCGGGTCGTGGAAGACCGTGCCCTGCTTGGCGATGACCTTCTTGTAGTCCTCGACGCCGTCCTCGTAGGTGCCCCGGGCCGGGCCGGTCGCCGGCTGGTAGAGGCCGCTGTTGGCGCTGCCCGCGCCGGCCCAGCCCCGGCCGTAGTACGGGATGCCGATGACGATTTTGCCCGCCGGTGCGCCCTGGGCGCGGTAGGTGTCCACGGCGAGATCCACGCTGAACGGCGACGACGCCGTGGAGTAGAGGTTCGCCTGGTGCCCGGTGACCGGATCCCACGCACCGACCAGGTCGTACCCCTGGACGGTGGCGAAGTCGAGGTAGGAGAACAGCTGCGCGGTCTCGATCCCGGCGTTGATCTTCGCGGGGTCCGCGGGCAGGAACGCGCTGAGCGAGTAGGTCCGCCCGACCTGGGCGCCGTACGCGTCGAGCTGGCTGCGGAACTCGGCGGCCAGCAGCGTGTAGTTGTGCTTGTCCTCGGGCCGGACCACGTTGCCGGTGTCGCCCTCGGACGCGGGCCACTCCCAGTCCAGGTCGAACCCGTCGAACACGCCGGCCGCGCTGCCCACGCCGCCGTGCGGCGAGGTGCCGATGAAGGGCAGGTTGCCCTTGATGAACATGTCGATGCAGCTGGCGACCATCGCCTGGCGCGAGGCCGGGGTGAGGGCCGCGTCGGAGAGGTACTTGGACCAGGTCCAGCCGCCGATCGACAGCTGGATCTTCAGGTGCGGGTACATCGCCTTGAGCTTGCGCAGCTGGTGGAAGTTGCCGGCCAGCGGCTGGCTCACCACGTCGCCGACGCCGTCGACCGACTCGCCCGACTTGAACCGCTTCTGGTAGTCGGCCCAGGCGTCGCCGACGCCCGCCTCGTTCGCCTCGAAGCAGCGGCCGTCGGGGCCGACATTGGCGAACGCGTAGTTGATGTGCGTCAGTTTCGCGGCCATCCCGGCGGTGTGCAGGTTCTTCACCAGGAAGTTGCGGCGGTAGATGCCCCACTGGACGAAGTAGCCGACCTTGACGTAGCCGGCAGCCGCGGCGGCGGCGCCCGCGGTGACGGGTGCGGGGGCGGCCTGAACTGCGGTGGGAGCGACGACCGCGGTGCTGCCCAGGAGGAGGGCGACGAGGGCGAGGCGGGTTCTCATACCGAGTCAAGGTAACTGTAAAGACATTTCACAGAATCAGCGATCTGGATGAGCCGATGTAGACGGCGGCTGTCACGGGAGGGTCCGTCCCATTCACCGACGAGAATCGATAGGGTATGGGCATGGCGCTGGGGAGACTCCATCTGATCACCGACGGCAGGCCCGGCAGGGATCCGGTCGCCCTGGTGCGGGCCGCGTTGCGGGTGGCCACGCCGGACCTGGTCATCCAGTTCCGGCCGGCGGACGACTGGACCGACCGGCTCGCGTACGAGCTGGCCAACCAGATCGTCGCGCTGTGCCGCCCAGCCGGGGTCCCGGTGCTGGTCAACGACCGGCTGCACGTTGCGCTCGCGACCGGGGCCGCCGGTGGCCACGTGGGCGCCGACGATCTGCCGGTGTCGGCGGCCCGGCGGCTGCTCGGCCCGGCGGCGGTGCTCGGCGCGACCTCCCGGCTGCCCGCGACCGCCCTGCGCGCGATCGGCGACGGGGCCGACTACCTGGGGGTCGGGCCCTGCTACGCGACGTCCACGAAGGACGGTCTGCCGGTGTCGATCGGACCTGAGGGCCTGCGTGCGGTGGCCCGGCAGTGCGCGGGCACCCCGATCATCGCCATCGGCGGCATCACCGCCGCCCGCGTGCCCGAGCTGCGGGCAGCCGGAGCCCACGGGGTCGCCGTCATCGGCGCGGTGTCCGACGCGGCCGACCCGTCCCGCGCCGTCGCGGAACTGCTCGCCGCCGTCGCGTCCTGACGCGACGCCTGTCGCGTGTGCGGCGTGCTCGGGACACGTGCCGGCCGCGCCGCCGCGCCGCGGGCCCGGTGTGGCGAGGGTCGCGGCGGGCCGGGCACGGGTTGCCTCCGGCTGCGGACGGGGTTACGCTCCCGGCAGTCGTCACGGACGGCAACACACCTGTAACGCGTGAACCACATTGAACCAAGAACCCCACGGGAGCCCGGTGAACCGGGCTGAGAGGGGAGCTGATCCTCGCTCCCGACCGTAGAACCTGATCCGGGTAATGCCGGCGCAGGGAGGAGGCCGCGGTGGCACCCCTTTCCGTATCCGTCGTCGGCGGCGGCATCATCGGGCTCAGCATCGCCTGGGCATGCGCCCGCCGCGGGCACGCCGTCACCGTGCACGATCCCGCTCCCGGCCGCGGCGCGTCCCACGTCGCGGCGGGCATGCTGGCCCCCGTCGGGGAGTCCTACTTCGGCGAGCGGGAGCTGACCGCGCTGCTGCTGGAGTGCGCCCGGCGCTGGCCGGAGTACGCGGCGGAGCTGGCCGCGGCGACCGGGCACGACCTGGGGCACCGGACCGAGGGCACGTTGCAGGTCGGGCTGACGGCCGACGACCTCGCGCAGCTACGCCGGCTGTGGACGTACCAGCGGGAACTGGGTGCGGAGGTGGTCGCCCTCGACGGCGACGGGCTGCGCGAGCGGGAGCCGCTGCTGCACCCGCGGGCGCGCGGCGTGCTGGTCGAGTCGGACCACCAGGTCGACCCGCGCCGGGTGGTGGCCGCGCTGTGCGAGCTGGTCCCGGTGCGCCGGGAAGTCGTGCACAGCCTGTCCGAGCTGGACGCCGACGTCGTGGTGCTCGCCGCGGGATGCGCCAGCGCCGCGCTGGGCGGGCTGCCGGTGCGGCCGGTGCAGGGTGCGGTGCTGCGGCTGCGCGGCCAGGTCGCGCCCCGCCACGTCATCCGGGGGTACGCCGACGGCCACGCCGTCTACGTGGTGCCCCGCCGCGACGGGGAAGTGCTGGTGGGGGCGACGGTCGAGGAACGGGCCGACGGCCACGCCACCGCGGGCGGCGTACGCGACCTGCTCCGCGCCGCCACCGACCTGGTGCCGGAGCTGGCCGAGCACGCGCTGGTCGAGGTGTCGGTGGGACAGCGGCCCGGCACCGCCGACAACGGACCGATCGTGGGCCAGCTGGCACCGGGTGTGCTGGTCGCCACGGGGCACTACCGGCACGGTGTGCTGGCCGCCCCGTACACCGCGTCAGCCGTCGCCGACCTGGTCGACGGCGCGACGCTGCCCCCGCTGTGGGAACCCTTCACCCCGCAGCGCCTGACCGCCGGAGGTATCGAATGATCACCGTGGTCGTGAACGACACGCCCCGCCCCACCAAGCGCGGCGAGACCGTCGCCGACCTGATGGCCGTGCTCGACGTCCCGCCGCGCGGCGTCGCCGTCGCGGTCAACGGCGAGGTGGTGCGGCGCGCCGACTGGCCCGCGCACCGGCTGCTCGACGGGGACCGGGTCGAGGTCCTCACCGCGGCGCAGGGCGGCTGACCGGCATGGACGACCGGTTCGTACTGGGCGGCGTCGAGTTCGGCTCCCGGCTCATCCTCGGCACCGGCGGCGCGAGCAGCCTGCACTCGCTGGAGCAGGCGCTGCTGGCGGGCGGCACGGAGCTGGTCACCCTGGCACTGCGGCGGATCGACCCCGGCCTGCCGGCCGGGCTGCTCGACGTGCTGGAGCGCTGCGGGGTGCGGCTGCTGCCCAACACGGCGGGCTGCTACACGGCCGCCGACGCGGTGCGCACGGCGCACCTGGCGCGCGACGCCTTCGACACCGACTGGATCAAGCTGGAGGTGATCGGGGACGAGCGCACGCTGCTGCCCGACGCCGTCGAGCTGCTGCGGGCGGCCGAACGGCTGGTCGACGACGGGTTCACCGTGCTGCCGTACACCACCGATGATCCTGTGCTGGCCCGGCGGCTGGCCGACCTGGGCTGCGCCGCGGTGATGCCCGCGGGCGCGCCGATCGGGTCGGGGCTGGGCATCTCGAATCCGCACCACATCGAGCTGATCCGGGAGGCCGTCCGCTGCCCGGTCATCCTCGACGCCGGGATCGGCACCGCCAGCGACGCGGCCCGCGCAATGGAACTGGGCTGCGACGCGGTCCTGCTGGCCAGCGCGGTGACCCGGGCCGCCGACCCGGTGGCGATGGCCACCGCGATGCGCCATGCGGTGCTCGCGGGACGCCTCGCGTCGCAGGCCGGACGTATCCCGGTGCGCCGCCACGCGCTCGCCTCCACGGCCGCGGAGGGGCTGCCGACATGGTGACCGGGCCGCGTTCCGGCGCGGTGCGCGGCGTGGTCGTGGTGACCGACCGCCGCCAGGCGGCACGGCCGCTGGTCGACGTGGTCGCCGGGGCCGTGGCCGGGGGCGCGCGGATCGTGCTGCTGCGGGAGAAGGACCTGCCGCGCACCCAGCGGCTGCGGCTCGCGGCGGCCCTGCGCGAACTGCTCCGGCCCATCGGCGGGCTGCTCATCGTCGCCGGTCAGGACACCCTCGACGGGGAGGCGCTGCACCTGCGCGCGGGCGCGGTCGCCCCGCTGGGACGGCCCCGGCTGGTGGGCCGCTCGTGCCACGACGAGGCGGAACTCGACCGCCTGTCCACCGAGGACTACGTGACGCTGTCGCCCGTCTTTCCGAGCCGCAGCAAGCCCGGTTACGGCCCGCCGCTCGAACCGGCCGGGCTGCGCCGCCTGGCCGCCCGCGCGGGCCGTCCGGTGCTGGCGCTGGGCGGGGTCGAGACACCCGAGCGGGCCGCGGCCTGCCGTGACGTCGGGGTCGCCGGGGTCGCCGTGATGGGTGCGGTGATGCGGGCCGCCGATCCCGCGCAGGCGTACACACGGCTGCGTGCCGCATGGGACGGCGTGTGCGACGGATCATCGCGCGACGGCGGGAGAGTGCTGGCATGAGCGAACGCAGTGAGGAGATGGCATGACCACCCCCTATCTGGCCCTCACCATCGCCGGCTCGGACAGCAGCGGCGGCGCGGGCATCCAGGCCGACCTGAAGACCTTCGCCGCACTGGACTGCTACGGCGCGAGCGTCATCACCGCGGTGACCTCGCAGAACACCAAAGTCATCACGGATGTGCACCCGATGCCGCCCACCGTGGTCGCCGCGCAGCTCGGCGCGATCCTCGACGACATGCCGGTGGCCGCCGTGAAGGTCGGCATGGTCGCCAGCGGGGAGATCGCGGCGACCATCCGGGCCCGCGCCCGCAACGGCGAGCTGCCGAAGATGGTGCTCGACCCGGTGCTGACCGCGTCGACGGGGCGGCGGCTGGGCGTGGTCAGCGCGATCGAGCGGCTGCTGCCGTACGCGACCGTCGTCACGCCGAACATCGACGAGGCGTCGGCGCTGCTCGGCTGGCAGGTCAGCACCCCCGCGGACATGGCCGGCGCGGCGGCGCAGCTGGCCTCGCACGGCCCGGCCTGCGTCGTGGTGACCGGTGGCGACCTGGGCGGCCCGGAGGTCGTGGACGCGGTGTGGACCGCCAACGGGGCGCGTTTCCTGCGCTCGCCGCGCGTGGAGACCCCTAACGACCACGGCACGGGCTGCACCTTCTCGGCCGCGATCGCGGCCCGGCTGGCGCACGGCTACCCGGTCGACGACTCGATCGCCTACGCGAACCGCTATGTCCGCTCGGCGCTGCTGGCGGCGGCGGAGTGGCGGCTCGGCAGCGGAGCCGGTCCGCTGAACCATTTTCCCCGCCTGTAGCTCAAGGAGGCAGCAACATGAGGCGCAAGGTCTACGTATCGGGGTCCCGTCCCGACATCCAGGTGCCGTTCGCCGAGGTCGACCTGACCGACGGCAGCACCCCGGTCCGGCTCTACGACACGTCCGGCCCGGGGGTCTTCGACCACCTGCCGCGCACGAACTGGGTGGCCGACCGCAGGCTCCACGGCGCGCCGGTGACCCAGCTCGGCTGTGCCCGGGCCGGGATCGTCACGCCGGAGATGGAGTACGTGGCCGTGCGCGAGGGCGTCACGCCCGAGCTGGTGCGGGACGAGATCGCGGCCGGCCGGGCGGTGCTGCCCGCGAACGTCAACCACCCCGAGATCGAGCCGATGATCATCGGTAAGGCGTTCCTGGTGAAGGTCAACGCCAACATCGGCACCTCCGCGGTCACCTCCGACGTCGCGGAGGAGGTGGAGAAGCTGACCTGGGCCACCCGCTGGGGCGCCGACACGGTGATGGACCTGTCCACCGGCCCGCGCATCCACGAGACCCGCGAGGCCATCGTGCGCAACTCGGCCGTGCCGATCGGCACCGTGCCGATCTACCAGGCGCTGGAGAAGGTCAAGGGCGATCCGCTCAAGCTGACCTGGGAGATCTACCGCGAGACCATCATCGAGCAGGCCGAGCAGGGCGTGGACTACATGACCGTGCACGCGGGCGTGCTGCTGCGCTACGTGCCGCTGGCGGCGGACCGGGTCACCGGCATCGTCTCGCGCGGCGGCTCCATCATGGCGGCCTGGTGCCTGGCCAAGCACCAGGAGAACTTCCTCTACACCAACTTCGAGGAGCTCTGCGAGATCTTCGCGAAGTACGACATCACCTTCTCACTGGGTGACGGGCTGCGTCCCGGCTCGATCGCCGACGCCAACGACGAGGCCCAGTTCGGCGAGCTGCGTACGCTCGGCGAGCTGACCGAGATCGCGTGGCGGCACGACGTGCAGGTCATGGTCGAGGGTCCGGGACACGTGCCCATGCACAAGATCAAGGAGAACGTGGACCTGCAGCAGGAGGTGTGCCACGAGGCGCCGTTCTACACGCTCGGCCCGCTGACCACCGACATCGCCCCGGCCTACGACCACATCACCAGCGCCATCGGCGCCGCGATGATCGGCATGTACGGCACCGCGATGCTCTGCTACGTCACGCCCAAGGAGCACCTGGGGCTGCCGGACCGCGACGACGTCAAGGCGGGCGTGATCGCGTACAAGATCGCGGCGCACGCCGCGGACCTGGCCAAGGGGCACCCCGGCGCGCAGGCCTGGGACGACGCGCTGTCCAAGGCGCGGTTCGAGTTCCGCTGGGAGGACCAGTTCAACCTGTCGCTGGACCCGGAGACCGCGCGCTCCTATCACGACGCGACGCTGCCCGCGCCGGCCGCGAAGACCGCGCACTTCTGCTCCATGTGCGGCCCGAAGTTCTGCTCCATGCGCATCAGCCAGGAGCTGAAGGAGTACGCCGCCAAGGGCATGGCCGACAAGTCCGCCGAGTTCGTCGCCTCGGGCGGCCAGGTCTACCTCCCCCTCGCCTGACCGGTCCGTCCGCCGTCCCGGGTCAGAGCACCCCGGGGCGGCGGGGGGCCAGGGCGACGACGGAGGAGGCGATCAGGCCGACCACCACGGCGATCATCGCGCCCAGGTAGGCGTCGGCCTGGTCGCTGAGGGCGCGGGAGATGCCGGGGCCGCCGATGACGTACGCCATCGCGACCGGCAGCGGGCCGACCGCCCCGCACAGCGCGATCAGCAGCCGGGACCGGCCCGCGTGCCGGGCGATCAGGGCACAGGCCAGCGCCGCCACCAGGGCGATCACGGGCATCGAGAACGACGCCCGGGGGATCGGCTGCAGGCTGCTGATGTCGAGCACGGCCAGCCGCATCGGGTCGTAGTACGCACCCAGCGCGTCGCGGTTGCGGCCGAAGCCAGTGGTGTCCAGGTAGGACGCGATCGCCAGCAGCCACACCAGGCCGGTGCAGGTCCACAGGTTGGCGGCCAGCGGGCTGCGGCCCACCGCCAGCAGGGCGACGAACAGGCCCGCGACGACTCCCGCGGCCACCGCGATGGCGGCGGTCAGCTCCGGGTCGAAGGTCGCGCTGAGTTTGGCGTACTGCACCGGCTGCAGCGTCAGCGGGAACGCGGCCGCCGCCGCGCCCAGCGCCGCGGCCAGGGCGGTCACGATACGCACCGCCGCGCCGATACGGCGGCGGTCGCGCAGGGCCAACCCGGCCGCGAAGGTGGCTCCACCCGCCACGGCGACGATGGTGAACCACACCACCCAGGTCAGCTGCAGGTTCCAGTCGTTGTCGGCGCCCGCGGTGAACTCGCGGTCCAGGCGTAGCACGTCGAGTCCATAAACGACGCCGACCTGGGCGGCCGCCACCAGCGCCGCCATGCCGAATGCCGCCGCCAGCAGCCTGCCCCAGAAACGCATCACGCGGGGACCATACGTCCGTTGGCGGTTTCAGTCCACCGGCAGCCGGTAGCCCCTTTTGACCACCGTCTGGACGAACGCGGGATCGCCGAGACCGGCGCGCAGCCGGGCCACGGCCATCTCGACGGCGTGCTCGTCGGCACCGCGCGGCAGCGCGGGCAGCAGGGAGGCCCGCGAGCGCACCTTGCCCGGCATCGAGGCCAGTGCCCGCAGCACCGCCATCGGGGCCGGGGCCAGCGGGCGCAACTCGCCGTCCACCATCGCCGCGTGGCCGCGCAGGGTCAGCTGGTGCTCGGCGACCTGCAGCGTGACCGCCCGCCGGGGCAGCTCGTCGGCGATCGCGCGGACCAGCGCGCCCAGCCGGGCCCGCGCCGGGGCGATGACCGGGATACCCTGCCGGATCAGCGGCGCGGCCGTCACCGGCCCGACGCAGGCGGCGATCACGTCGGCCCGCAGCGCCTCCAGGACCGCGTCCCCACCCGGCCCGGCGGCCGCCAGCAGCGCGCCGACGGCCGGGGCCGAGGTGAAGGTGATGGCGTCGACCAGGCGGTTCGACACGAGGTCGACCAGCCGGTGCAGCGGGGCCGAGTCCAGCGGCGGCGCCCAGCGGTAGACCGGCACCTCGATGACGTCGGCGCCGGCGGCGCGCAGCGACGCGCAGAACTCCGGCTGCTGGTCGCCGTGCAGCTGCACGGCCACCGTCTGCCCGCCCACGCCGCGCTTGAGCAGGTGGGCCAGGCACTCGTCGCAGCTCTCCGAGTCCGGCGACCACTGGTCGTGCAGGCCCGCGGCGCGCACCGCACCGCGGGCCTTCGGGCCGCGGGCCACGATGTACGCCTCGGCCAGCACCGTACGCAGCGGGTCGGCCAGCCCCCAGCCCTCGGCGGCCTCCAGCCAGCCGCGCATGCCGATGCCGGTGTTGGCGACCACGACGTCGGGCGGCGTGTCCAGGCAGCGCCGCGTGGCCTCGCGCAGCTGGGAGTCGTCGTGCAACGGCACGATGCGCAGCGCGGGGGCGATGACGACCCGCGCGCCGCGCCGCTCCAGCAGCGCGGCGAGCTCGTCGCGCCGCCGGTCGGCGGTGACCCCGACGGTGAATCCCGCGAGTTCGCTCATGATCGGGTCTCGCCGGGTGTGGTCATGGCCTTTCCACAGCCACTTCGACCAGGTCCCCGTTGCGGCGGATGGGGTACGTCGGCACGGCCACCCCGCGCACGTCCAGGCACTCACCGGTACGCAGGTCGTACACCTGCTTGTGCAGCGGGGACGCGACGGTCGGGGCGTCGCCGCGGGTGCCGACGATGCCGCGCGACATCACCTGCGCGCCCGCGATCGGGTCGCGGTTGCCGATGGCGAACAGCTCGCCGGAGTAGGCACGGAAGATCGCGATCTGGACACCGTCGACGAGTGCGGCGACGCCGCGCTCGGCCTCCAGCCGGGCGTACGAGCAGATCGCCGTCCAGGTGACGGTCATGGTCGCCGTGGTCATCGGGCACCTCCCAGGGTTACCGGCACCGGGCCGCGGGCAGGAACCTTCTGCCCGCGCTCGACCTCGAAGCTGATGTCGGGGTCGGGCGTGCCCGGTGCGTTGACGAACGAGACGAAGCGCGCGAGGCGCTGCGGGTCCTGCAGCGTGGCCTGCCACTCGTCGGCGTACGACCCGACGTGGCGGGCCATCTGCGCGTCGAGTTCCGCGCACAGTCCCAGCGCGTCGTCGACGATGACGGCGCGCAGGTGGTCCAGACCGCCCTCCATCGCCTCCAGCCAGGCGGCGGTGCGCTGCAGCCGGTCGGCGGTGCGGATGTAGTACATGAGGAAGCGGTCGATGGTGCGGATCAGCTCCTCGGTGGTGACGTCGGTGAGGAACAGGTCCGCGTGCCGGGGCCGGAATCCGCCGTTGCCGGCGACGTACAGGTTCCAGCCCTTCTCGGTGGCGATGATGCCGAAGTCCTTGCTGCGGGCCTCGGCGCACTCGCGGGCGCAGCCGCTGACCGCGGATTTGAGCTTGTGCGGGGCGCGCAGGCCCCGGTAGCGCAGCTCCAGCTCGATGGCCAGGCCGACCGAGTCCTGCACGCCGTACCGGCACCAGGTCTCGCCGACGCAGCTCTTCACCGTGCGCAGCGCCTTGCCGTACGCGTGGCCCGACTCGAAGCCCGCGTCGACGAGGCGGTGCCAGATCTGCGGCAGCTGCTCCACCCGCGCGCCGAACAGGTCGATGCGCTGGCCGCCCGTGATCTTCGTGTAGAGCCCGAAGTCGCGGGCCACCTCGCCGATCACGATCAGTTTCTCCGGGGTGATCTCGCCGCCGGGGATGCGCGGCACCACCGAGTACGTGCCGTCGCGCTGGATGTTGGCCAGGAAGTGGTCGTTGGTGTCCTGCAGCGCGGCTTCCTCGCCGTCGAGGATGTAGCCGCTGTTGGTCACGGCCAGGATCGACGCGATCGCGGGTTTGCAGATGTCGCAGCCCCGGCCCGTCCCGTGCGCGGCGACCAGCTCGCTGAACGAGCGGATGCCGCGCACCCGGATGATGTCGAACAGCTCCTGGCGCGAGTAGGTGAAGTGCTCGCACAGCGCCTTGGACTGCGCCACCCCGCCCGCGGCCAGCAGCTGCTTGAGCAGCGGGATGCACGAGCCGCAGCCGGTGCCCGCCTTGGTGCACGCCTTCAGTCCGGGCACGTCGGTGCAGCCGTCGGCGATCGCGTCGGTGATGTGGTCCTTGGTCACCGCGTGGCAGGAGCACACCTGCGCGGTGCCGGGCAGTTCGGCCTTCACCGAGCCGTCCCCGGCCGGGGCGAGCAGCGCCAGCGGCGGCGCGGGCAGCGGCCCGCCGAGCGAGGCCCGCAGCGTCGGGTACGCGCTGGCGTCGCCGACCAGGATGCCGCCGAGCAGGGTCTTCGCGTCGTCGGTGAGCAGCAGCTTGGCATACACGCCGGTGACCTGGTCGGTGACGACCACGTCGAGCCCCTCGGCGAACGGGGCGCCGAAGCTGGCCACGTCCACGCCGAGCAGCTTGAGTTTGGTGGAGGTGTCGGGGCGGGCCATCGTCGCCTCGCCGCCGGTCAGCCGGTCGGCGACCACCTCGGCCATCGCGTAGCCGGGCGCGACCAGGCCGTAGCAGACCCCGCCGGTCTCGTCGAGCGACAGCGCGGCGCACTCGCCGATCGCCCACACCGCCGGGTCGGCGGTCGCGCACGCGGCGTCGACCGTGAAGCCACCGCGCGGGCCGCGGACCAGGCCGGACGGCTCGGCCAGCTCGTCGCGGGGCCGGATGCCCGCGGCGACCACGACCACGTCCACGTCGAGCGAGCCGCCGTCGTTGAACAGCATCCGGCGTACGCCGTCGGCGTCGCCTTCCAGGCCCGCGCAGCCGCGCCCGGTGTGCACGGTGACGCCCAGCGCCTCGATGTGCCGCTTGAGCACCGCGCCGCCGCCCTCGTCCACCTGCAGCGGCATCAGCCGCGGCGCGAACTCGACCACGTGCGTGGTGATGCCGAGCAGCTTCAGCGCGTTGGCGGCCTCCAGGCCGAGCAGACCGCCGCCGAGCACCGCGCCGACTCGCCGTCCGCCCGCGGTCGCCCAGTCCTTGAGCGCCGCGAGGTCGTCGAGGGTGCGGTAGACGAAGACACCGGGCAGGTCGCTCCCCGCGATCGGCGGGACGAACGCCCGCGAGCCGGTGGCCAGCACCAGCGCGTCGTACGGCGTCTCGCCGGAGGCGCTGTGCACGACCTTGCGGTCGCGGTCGATCCCGGTGACGGCCTCGTTCAGCCGCACCGCGACCCCGTCGGGCGCGCCGCCCAGGTGCAGCGCCCCGGCGTCGTAGTCGTCGAACCAGGCCGACAGCCGCACCCGGTCGTACGCCGGGCGGTCCTCCTCGGCGAGCACGGTCACCGACCAGCCCTCGGCGGCCCGCTCGGCGAACGCCTCCAGGAACCGCTGCGCCACCATGCCGTACCCGGCGACCACAAGCTTCTTCGTCATGCCGTCACCTCGCTGCGCTCGGCTCCGTCATGCCTTTCGGGCCGCATGATGAGCTCACTGCGTTCGCTCATGTTCAGGACACCCCCACACTGTCCGAGGTCGACAGCCACCCGACGATGCCGTCAACCGCGTCCTTGCAGCTGCCGCAGCCGGTGGTGGCGCGCGTACGGGCGACGACGTCGTCGAGCGAGCGGGCGCCGGAGCGCCAGCAGCGCACCAGCGCGCCCTTGGTGACCGTGTTGCACTGGCACACGGTGGCGTTGTCGGGCATGAGCGCGGGCGTGGTCGTGGCGACCGGCGCCTCCACGCCGCCCAGGGACCGCCCGAGCAGCAGGGCGCGCCGGTCGCGCGGCACCAGGCCCCTGCGGTCGAAGAGCTGGATGACCTGGCCGACGCTGGGGTTGTCGCCCAGCATCACCGCGCCGGTCAGCCGGTCGTCGCGGATGACCAGGCGGGCGTACGTGCCCCGGGCCGGGTCGGCGAAGCTGACGTCCTCGCAGCTGGAGTCGGGTTGCAGGCTGCCCATCGCGGCCAGGTCGATGCCGGAGGCCTTGAGCCGGGTGACCGGCGAACTCGGCACGTACACGGCGTCGGGGTCGGCCCCGGTGAGCCGGGCGGCCAGCACCCTGGCCTGCTCCCAGGCCGGGGCGACCAGCCCGCCGACGACCTCGCCGAACTGGGCGCAGTCGCCGATGGCCGACACCCGCCGGTCGGAGGTGGCCAGCCGCTCGTCGATGACGATCCCGCGCTCCACCCGCAGCCCCGCCGCGCGGGCCAGACCGGTCTCGGCGCGCACCCCGCAGGCCAGCACCAGCAGGTCGGCGCGCAGGTTGCGGTCGTCCAGCCGCAGCGTCACCCCGTCGTCGTCGGCGCTCACCCCGGTCGCCGACGAGGCCAGGTGCACGGCCACGCCCAGCTCGGCGAGGGTGCGCACCAGGACGGCGCTGGCACCCTGGTCGAGCTGCCGCTCCATCAGGTGGCCGACGCCGTGCACGACCTCGACGGCCAGCCCGCGTCCGGCCAGCCCGCGGGCGGCCTCCAGGCCGAGCAGCCCGCCGCCGAGCACGAGCGCGGTGCGCGCGCCCTGGGCGGCGTCGAGGATGCGGCGGCAGTCCTCCAGCGTGCGGAAGGTGGCCACGCGCGGGTGCGGCTGCGCCAGCCCCGGGATCGGCGGCACGATCGCCTGCGACCCGGTGGCCAGCACCAGGTGGTCGTAGGTCAGTTCCTCGCCGTCGTCGAGGGTGACGCTGCGGGCGGCCCGGTCGATGCCGGTGACGGTGACCCCGGTCCGGGTCTTCACCCCGTGTCCGGCGGCCTCGGTCAGCGTGATGTCGGTTTCGCCGTGCTTGCCGGCCAGCACGCTGGACAGCAGGATGCGGTTGTAGGCCCGGTGCGGCTCGGCGCCGAGCACGGTGACCTCGACGCCGGAGGAGGCTGACAGCTCCGTCGCCAGCCGGGCGCCGGCCATGCCGTACCCGATGACGATCACGTGGTGGGGGGAGGTGCGGGGTCGGTCGGCAGGCGGCAGGGCCGAGCCATGCCGCGCGGTGTTGCCAGCGTTCATGGTGTCACCGGCTCGATTCGTACGGCACAGACCTTGAACTCCGGCATCCGCGAGATCGGGTCCAACGCGTCGCCGGTGAGCGAGTTGGCCCGGCCCGTGCCGGAGTAGTGGAAGGGCGCGAAGAGGGTGTCGGGTCGGATCGTGGTGACGACGCGGGCGGGCGCGGTCATCTCGCCGCGGCGGCTGAGCACCCGGACCGGGTCGCCGTCGTCGATGCCGAGCCGCTCGGCCAGATCCGGGTGCAGCTCGACGAACGGCCCGCCGGGCAGCGCCGCGATGCGGCGGGTCTGCGCGCCGGACTGGTACTGCGCCAGGACCCGCCCCGTGGTGAGGTAGAGCGGGTACTCGGCGTCGATCTCCTCGGCCACCGGCCGGTGCTCCACCGCGATCATGCGGGCGCGACCGTCCGGGGTCGGGAAGCCTTCTTCGAAGAGCCGCGGCGTGCCTGCCCGGTCCGCCGCGGGGCAGGGCCAGAAAACGCCGTTCTCGGCGTCCACCCGCTCCCACGTGACGCCTGCGTAATCGGCCACCCCGCCGGCGGTGGCCCGCCGCAGCTCCTCGAAGACGGCGTACGGCTCGGCGGAGAACCCGCCGGACCGCTCGCCACCGGTGACGGAGCGACCGTCCCCGGTTCGGCCGAGCCGGGAGGCCAGCTCGGCCATCACCGCCAGATCCGTCCCTATCCCTGGCGGTGGCTTGCGAAGAGCCCGGCGCCGCAGCACCCGGCCCTCCAGATTGGTCATGGTCCCGTCTTCCTCAGCCCACTGTGCCACGGGGAGCACCACATCGGCGATCGCGGCCGTCTCGCTGAGGAAGAAATCGCAGACGACCAGCAGGTCCAGCGACTTCAGCCGCTCGGTGATCCGGGCCGCGCGGGGCGCGGAGACCACCGGGTTGGAGCCGAAGACCAGCATCGCCTTCGGCCCGCCGGGCTGGCCGAGCGCGTCGAGCAGCTCGTACGCGGACAGGCCGGGACCGGGAATGCTGTCGGGGTCGACGCCCCACACGCCGGCGACGTGCGCCCGCGCGGCCGGGTCGTCGATCTTCCGGTAGCCGGGCAGTTGGTCGGCCTTCTGCCCGTGCTCGCGGCCGCCCTGGCCGTTGCCCTGCCCGGTGAGGCAGCCGTAGCCGGACCCGGGCCGCCCCGGCAGGCCGAGGGCCAGCGCCAGGTTGATGAAAGCGGTGACCGTGTCGACGCCCTTGGCGTGCTGCTCGGCGCCGCGCGCGGTCAGGATGATCGCCCGGTCGGCGGCGGCCAGCGCCCGCGCGGTGGCTTCCAGGTCGGCGACGGGCACTCCGGTGAGCAGTTCCACCCGGGCGGGCCAGTAGCCGGCGACGGTCTTGCGGACCGCGTCCCAGCCGGTGGTGCGCTCGGCGAGGTAGGCCGGGTCGGTCAGGCCCTCGGCGACCACGATGTGCAGCAGGCCCAGCGCCAGCGCCAGGTCGGTGCCGGGGGTGGGCTGCAGGTGCAGGGTGGCCGCGCGCGCGGTCGGTGTGGCCCGCGGATCCACCACGATCTGGGTGCCGCCGCGCTGGCGCTGCTCGGTGAGGTAGCGGGCGAAGGGCGGCATGGTCTCGGCGACGTTGGCGCCGATCAGCAGCAGGGTGTCGGCCTCGGCGATGTCGGCCATCGGGAACGGCAGCCCGCGGTCGATGCCGAAGGACCGGTTGCCGGCGGCCGCCGCCGAGCTCATGCAGAACCGGCCGTTGTAGTCGATGTTGGCGGTGCGCAGCGCGACCCGGGCGAACTTGCCCAGCGTGTACGCCTTCTCGTTGGTGAGCCCGCCGCCGCCGAACACGGCGACCGCGTCGCGCCCGTGCGCGTCCTGCACCCGGCGGACGCCGTCGACGATGAAGTCGTACGCCTCGTCCCAGGTCGCCGGCTGTCCCTCGACCAGCGGGGTGGTCAGCCGCTCCGGGTGGTCCAGCAGCTCGGCCGAGGTCCAGCCCTTCTGGCAGAGCCCGCCGCGGTTGGTGGGGAAGTCGCGGGCGGCGACCTCGACCCGGCCCTGCGGGGTCTCGCGCAGCGTCATCCCGCACTGCAGCGCGCAGTACGGGCAGTGGGTGGCGACCTCACGCGCGGATTCGAGCAACGGCAATGCCGTGACTCGAGTGGCGGGTGGGGCCGAAGGCGTCATGTGCGAAATCCTGCGGTCCAGGAGTTTCGCTGCGGCGTCCCCCGTGTTTCCAACCTGCTAAGAGCGGCGCACGTCGCCCGCGAATGCGCTGTTGGTGACGGTGGCCACCCCGAAGGGCCCGCCGGAGAAGGCGTTTTACGGGCTCGGCCGTCCAGTGATGGCGATGATCGTCCGAATGGTTGATTATCGCATCCGGGCGCTTACGGTTACGATGACGTCACAGTGCGTAAAACTGCTCAGAATGGGCCATTTTCACTCACGCAACTGGCATGAAGAACAGGATGACTCGTGGTCACACCGGGCGTAATCTAATCGGCATGACTGCCAAAGTAACGCTGTCCTTCACGGACGAGACGATTGAGGAAGCGCGCCGGTACGCCGAGCGCGACGGGCTGTCGCTGTCGGCTTGGATGGACCAGGCCGCGCGGGAGAAGGCCCTGCGGGAGTTATTCACCGCGCATGCCGACGTGGTGCGCCGGGCGGGCACCGACCGGCTGGAGAAGAACGCGCTGGACGATGAGCGCGAAGTCGAATTGGTACGCCTGGAACTGTCAGGACGGGGGCGGCGTGCTGCGTAGAGGCGAGATCTGGCGTATCGACGGAGCCCGGGAAAGGCTCGGCCTGGTCATCAGCTCGGATGTGTACAACAGCACCGATGTGCCGATCGTCATCGTCGCGGAGGTCGTCGAGGAGGACGAGCTCCGCGACTCGCCGCTGGCGGTGCCGATGGGCGAGCTGATCATCATGCCCGACCGGGTGTCGTCACCCATGAAGAAGTGGTTCACCGACATGGTGGACGTCGTCGACACCGACACGATGCGCAGGGTCGGCCGGGCCTTGCGCATCATCCAGGACCTCTAACATTCGCCCTCGTCCTTGGGGCACTGCTCCCGCATCGAGGTGTGCAGCGGGGTGAAGATCTCCGTCAACTGCGCCAGCTGCGCCGGGGTCAGCCGGTCGATGAAGATCGCCCGGACGAGCTCCACGTGATGCGGCGCGACCCGCTGGATCGTCTCCCACCCCTCGTCGGTGAGCACGGCGAACTGTCCCCGCCGGTCGGACGGGCAGCTCTGCCGGCGCACCAGCCCCGCCCGCTCCATCCGGGTGATCTGGTGTGACAGCCGGCTCTTCTCCAGCAGCATCGCCTGGGCCAGCTCCGACATGCGCAGGCGCCGGTCGGGCGCCTCGGAGAGGCTCACCAGCACGCCGTAGTCGGTGCCCGAGAGGTCGTGCTGCGTCATCCCGCGTTCTAGCTCTGCCATCACCAGCTTCGCGGTGGTGATGAAACTGCGCCATGCCGCCTGCTCCGGCTCGGTCAGCCAGGGGACGGCCGTCGTCTGGGTTGCGGTGGTCGCCATGAATCACACCCTAGAGGGGTGGGGACAGAGGTCCCCACCCCTCATCGTCTCTATCAGGCCGTCTTTACGACATCGTCGTAGTCGAGCCGGGGGTTGCGGTCGAACCAGGCGCCCTCGCCCGGCTTGCCGATGTTCACCACGGCCAGCACCTTGTGCTCGCCGTCGGCGAAGAACTCCTTCTCGATGCCGGCCGCGTCGAAGCCGGTCATCGGGCCGGCGGCCAGCCCGGCCGCGCGCACGCCCAGGATGAAGTAGCCCACCTGCAGCGCGGCGTTGAACTGCGCCGTGTTGGCGCGGGCCGCGTCGTCACCGGTGAACCAGTCACGGATGCCGGGGGCGTGCGGGAACAGGTCGGGCAGCTTGTCGTGGAAGTTGGTGTCGGCGGCGAGGATCGCCACCAGCGGAGCCTTGCCGGTCTTCGCCTTGTTGCCGTCGGCCATCTGGTCGACCAGGCGCTCGCGGGCCTGCTCGGAGCGCACCAGCACCACCCGCAGCGGCTGCATGTTGAGCGAGGTCGGCGCGTACTTGACCAGGTCGTAGATCGCCCGCACCTGCTCGTCGGTCACCGGCTCGTCGGTGAAGGTGTTGGCGGTGCGCGCGCTGCGGAACAGCAGTTCCTGCGCGTGGTTGTCGAGAACGAGCGACATTGTGTTTCCTCCGAAGTCGGTCTGGCTCTGTCAGCCACCTGTCACCAACTTTGGTGAACCTTCAACTATTTCGCAAGGGACCACGCTGTGGCGTACCCGACACCGCACCCACCTTGAACAGCGGATTTGCAAGGCAGGTGGGCATATCCACGGTCAAGATACGCCCACCTGCCCGGCACCTCGGATGATCGAGGAACAGGTCACGGTCGGCCGAAGATGTCGTGCGAGCCGATGCGGCGCCAGATGATGTGCGGACCGGGCCGGTCCGGCAGCTCCGCGCCGTACTGGAAGGTGGCGCGCCCGTCCGGCGCCCAGGTCAGCTCCCAGATGTCGTCGTGGCCGACCATCTTCTTCACCCGCAGCCCTTTGCGGAACTCCCCGGTCCTCAGGTCGTGCACGAAGTGGCCGACCGCCTGCCGGAAGAGCGCCTTCTCGGCCTCGGTCAGGCGCTTGTAGTCGTGGAAGAAGCTGTCCAGCTGGTCGTGCGTCGGCATCAGGCGTCGTCCAGCGAGGCCAGGAACTCCTCGTCGCTGCCGAACCGGGTGTACCGCCCCGCCGCGAGGTCGGCGTCGGCCTCGGCCTCGCGGGCCTGCCACTGCGGTGAGTGGAACCACTCCTGATCACGCGGGACCAGAGCGGCGGGTGTGAGCACGATGCTGCCGTCACGCACGGAGACGATCACCTGGTCGCCCTCCGCCAGGTCCAGCTGATCGCGTACCGCCTGCGGGATGGTGACGCCGCCTTTGGCCCGCAGGGTGGCGGTGAGGCCGCGCGTGCGGGCGGCACGCCGCTCGGCTCGGCTCGTCCCGGCGCGGTCGGATTCGGCGGCCTGTTCGTGCTGGACATCGCTCATTCTGAAATTCTGACAGACGGAAAATCCATCCGGTAGTGGATGAGAATGCCCCGACCCCGGAGGCGGCCGGGGTCGGGGGCAGGGGTGGAAGGGTCAGACGCCCGCGTGGGCGAGGCTGGGGGACTGGGTCACCAGGACGCGCCGGCGCAGGTAGCACCACCAGGTGACGGCCAGGCAGGTGCCGTACATCACGGCGAACCAGCCGAAGGCGGTGCCGATGCCGCCGGTCGCGTTGATCGAGTCGCTGATGGCCCGGGGCAGGTAGAAGCCGCCCAGCGCGCCGACCGCGCCGGCGATGCCCAGCGTGGCCGCGGACTCCCGCTTCGCGGTGGCGAGGTCGGCCGAGGTGGCCGCGAAGATCGCCGGGATCATGCGGTAGGTCGACCCGTTGCCCGCGCCGGCCGCCGTGAACAGCAGCAGGAACGCGCCGAGGAAGCCGGCCATGCTCTTGGCCTGGACCGCCGTGATGACGCCGTACGAGCCGAGGCCCATCACCACGAAGCAGGCCGCGGTGACCCGGGCGCCGCCGATCTTGTCCGACAGCCAGCCGCCGAACGGGCGGGCCAGCGAGCCGACCATCGGGCCGGTGAACGCCAGGGTGATCGTCGCCGCGCCCAGGTGAGCGGTGGGTGCCTGCGGGAACTGCAGCTTGAGCACGAGCGGGAAGGCGGCGGAGTAACCCAGGAACGAGCCGAAGGTGCCGATGTAGAGGAAGGACATGATCCACGTGTGCGCCCGCTTGACCGTGGCGAACTGCGCCTTCAGCGGCGACTTCGCCACCTCGAGGTTGTTCATGAACAGGCGGGCGCAGAGCGCGGCGGCCAGCACCAGCGGCAGCCACATGAGCCCGCCGTACACCAGCCCGAACGACAGTGCGATCGGCACCACCAGCTGCATCACGCTGATGCCGAGGTTGCCGCCGGCCGCGTTCAGGCCGAGCGCGACGCCCTTCTCCTTCTCCGGGTAGAAGAAGGAGATGTTCGTCATGGAGGAGGCGAAGTTGCCGCCGCCCAGGCCGGCGGTGGCGGCGACGAGCAGCACCGCCCAGTACGGCGGCTTGGCGGTGACCGCGAACACCATGCCCGCGATCGGGATCAGCAGCAGCAGCGCGCTGATCATGGTCCAGGTGCGCCCGCCGAACCGGGTCACCGCGAAGGTGTACGGGATGCGCATCAGCGCCCCGATCAGGTTCGGCAGCGCGACCAGCCAGAACTTCTGGTCGACGGTGAACGGGAAGGTGGTGGCGGGCATCGCCACCACCACGACGCTCCAGAGCGTCCACACCGAGAAGCCCAGGTGCTCGGCGAAGATGGAGAAGACCAGGTTCCGCCGGGCGACACGGCGGCCGGTGGAGGCCCAGAACTGCGGGTCCTCGGGGTCCCAGTTGCTGATCGCGGCGGGCTTCGATGCCGGCGGCGCAGGCGCGATGGCGGTCATGACCAGCAAATTACGAACGTGTGATTGCCATGATGTTCCGATGCCCGTACCCGTGGTGTGAACCCTGCCGCACCGCGCGACCTCGATCGCTGTGAGCAGCGGGCGCGGAAACGGACATCGAACGGCATATCACAGGGTATGCAGGCCGTTTTGACCTCGCCGGGAGGCACCGGGTATCGTTAGCGGCTGTTGTGCGAGAGGTGGCGTCGAGCCGGTAGTCCTGATGCTCAGGTAGGCTTGTCGTTCGCGCGCCGGTCCGTTTGCGACCGGCCGGCATCGCAGAATCCGTTGATCGTGGGCAGGTTCGCCCGCGGTCACACAGACCTACGACGAGACAAGGTAGACCTGTGCGTACGTACAGCCCGAAGCCGGGTGAGATCGAGCGTCAGTGGCACGTTATCGACGCTTCTGACGTCGTGCTGGGCCGGCTCGCCACCCACACCGCCAATCTTCTGCGCGGTAAGCACAAGCCGACTTTCGCGCCGCACGTCGACACCGGCGACTTTGTGGTCATCATCAACGCCGGCAAGGTTGCCCTGACCGGCAACAAGCGCGCGACCAAGATCGCTTACCGGCACTCCGGTTACCCGGGTGGTCTGAAGCAGGTCGGCTACGAGGAGCTGCTCACCAAGCGCCCCGAGAAGGCGATCGAGCTGGCCGTCAAGGGAATGATCCCCCACAACCGGCTGGGCCGTCAGATCATGTCCAAGCTGAAGGTCTACGCTGGCGCGGAGCACCCGCACGCGGCTCAGCAGCCGGTGCCGTTCGAGATCAAGCAGATCGCGCAGTGAGCGCGGACGAAGGAATCACCATGACCGACACTTCCGTGCCGACCCAGGCCGTGGTCGAGGCCGAGGCCGAGGCCTCGGTCGCCACCGCCGTCGCTGTCAAGCCGGCCACCCCGAAGTTCAAGGGCGACCGGCCGATCCAGACCGTTGGCCGCCGCAAGCAGGCCATCGTCCGGGTGCGCCTGATCCCCGGCTCCGGCAAGATCACCTGCAACGGCCGTGACCTGGAGAAGTACTTCCCCAGCAAGGTCGCGCAGCAGTCGGTGCGGGAGCCGCTGGTGACCGCGGAGAAGACCGAGGGCCTCGACATCATCGCCAACCTGACCGGTGGCGGTATCAGCGGCCAGGCCGGCGCGCTGCGTCTGGCCATCGCGCGGGCGCTGTGCGAGCTCGACATCGACGACCGCCCGGCGCTGAAGAAGGCCGGCTTCCTCACTCGTGACGCCCGCGTCACCGAGAGCAAGAAGTACGGTCTGAAGAAGGCCCGTAAGGCCCCGCAGTACTCCAAGCGTTGATCGCTGTCTACTGATCGGCCGGGCACGCTCCTGCTTCACGGCGGGGTGGCGTGCCCGGCCTTTCGACTTTGGTCCCTCATCCGGGGTCCGGGTCGGCTTGAACCCCTCCTTTCGCACCCCACAGAAAGGGCCACCGAATGGCACGCCTTTTCGGCACCGACGGCGTACGCGGTCTGGCCAACGCGGACCTCAGCCCCGAACTCGCCCTCTCGCTGGCTGTCGCCGCGGCGCACACCCTGCCCGACCCCGACCGTGAGCAGCCGCCGCTGGTGGTGGTCGGCCGCGACCCCCGCGCCAGCGGGGAGATGCTCGAGGCGGCCGTGGTCGCGGGCCTGGCCAGCGCCGGTGCGAACGTGGTGCGGGTCGGCGTGCTGCCGACGCCCGGCGTGGCGTACCTCACCGCCGAGGTGCGGGCCGACTTCGGCGTGATGATCTCCGCCAGCCACAACCCGATGCCGGACAACGGCATCAAGTTCTTCGCCGCCGGTGGGCACAAGCTGACCGACGAGCAGGAGGACGCCATCGAGGCCGCGCTCGGCGCGACCTGGACGCGCCCCACCGGCGCGGCGGTCGGCCGGGTGCACGACCTGCTCGACGGCGCCGAGCACTACACGACGCACCTGGTGGAGGCCACCGGCCACCCGCTCGCCGGGCTCAAGGTAGTGGTCGACTGCGCGCACGGCGCGGCCAGCGACGTGGCGCCCGACGCCTTCCGCGGGGCCGGGGCCGAGGTGATCGCCATCAACGCCGAGCCGGACGGGCTCAACATCAACGACGAGTGCGGCGCCACGCACCTGGGGCCGCTGATGGCGGCCGTGGTCGAGCACGGCGCGCACCTGGGCATCGCGGTCGACGGTGACGCCGACCGGTGCCTGGCGGTCGACGCGTCCGGGACCGAGGTGGACGGCGACCAGATCATGGCGATCCTCGCGCTGGCCATGCGCGACGCCGGCACGCTGGTCAACGACACCCTGGTCGCGACGGTCATGAGCAACCTCGGGCTGCGCATCGCCATGCGCGAGGCCGGCATCACCCTGGTCGAGACGAAGGTCGGCGACCGGTACGTGCTGGAGGAGCTGCGGGCCGGCGGCTTCAGCCTGGGTGGCGAGCAGAGCGGCCACGTCGTCTTCACCGAGCACGCGACCACGGGCGACGGTGTGCTCACCGGCCTGCGGCTGCTGGCCCGGGTGGCGCAGACCGGCAAGTCCCTGGCCGAGCTGGCCGCCGTGGTGAACCGGCTGCCGCAGGTGCTGATCAACGTACGGGTGGCCGACAAGGCCGTGGCCCGCGCCCCGGAGATCCTCGCCGCGGTCGCCGCGGCCGAGGCGCAGCTCAGCGGCACCGGCCGGGTGCTGCTGCGCCCGTCGGGCACCGAGCAGTTGGTCCGGGTGATGGTCGAGGCCTCCGGTGAGGACATCGCGCAGAAGATCGCCGAGGACATCGCCGCCGACGTGCGGGCGGCCAGCCCGGCGGCGTGAGCTTCCGCGTCACATGAATCAGGGGCGTCTCCGCGATCGCGGAGACGCCCCTGATCCGTTCTGCGGTGTCAGCCGCCCACGAACACGCTGACGCAGGTCGCCGACGAGCCCGAGCCGGCGCGCTTCTGCCGCTCGGTGCCGTCGACGGAGATGGAGCAGCCGGTCACGTTCGCGTCGCCGCCCGGCGAGCGGAAGGCGATCACCGAGAGGCCGAACGAGTCGGTGTTGAGCGTGAAGTTCTTCGTCCAGGGCAGGGTCACCGTCTCGTTCTGCGTCTTGCCCGGCCCCTCCGAGTACGTGATCAGCGCCTGGCCGGTGCCCTCGACGGCGTAGCGCACCGAGTGCGAGCCGGTGGCGTCACCGGTCGCCACGCCGACGCTGGGGATCATGTTCGGCAGGTCCTCGATCGCCTCACCGGCCTTGTAGAAGAGGTAGTAGCCGCCGACGCCGCAGACCGCGCACAGCAGCAGCACGACGCCCAGGATGATGCCCACGATCAGGCCGGTCTTGCTCTTCTTCGGCGGCTGGACCGGCGAGGGCTGGTAGGCCGGGGTGCCGTAGGCGGGAGTGCCGTAGGCGGGCGGCTGGTTGGGCTGCCACGGGGGCGGCGACGGCTGGTTCGGGTCGTACGCGGGCGGCTGTGCCTGGTTCGGGTCGTACGGAGGGGGGTAGCTCATGCCTTCTTCTCCTGGCTGCGATCGTCGGCGGGGGAGGCGGCGCGTCGGGCCGGGACCCGCTCCGCTCGCTCACCCGCGGATGGTAGGCCCCCCGCGCTCACCCGCGACACACGGTGGCAGCAATCCGTCACTAATCGGGCAGGCCGAGGTCCGTCCAGGTTGCAAGCAAATCCTGTGCGTGATTGACCGGGTTCCGAACATGCAATGTGAGCGAAACTCCGCTAAGGTAACGGGCATGTGCGGGATCGTGGGATACGTGGGCGGCCAGCAGGCGCTCGGTGTGGTGTTGGACGGGCTGCGGCGGCTGGAATACCGGGGTTACGACTCCGCCGGTGTCGCCGTGCTGGCGAACAGCAGGCTGCTGCTGGCCAAGAAGGCCGGCAAGCTGTCGAATCTGGAGAAGATGCTGGCCGAGGCCGCCGAGGCGGATCTGCGCGCGGGGACCACGGGCATCGGTCACACCCGCTGGGCCACCCACGGCGGTCCCACCGATCGCAACGCGCACCCGCACCTGTCGACCGACGGCCGCATCGCGGTGATCCACAACGGCATTATCGAGAACTTCGCGAAGCTGCGGGCCGAATTGCAGGCCGAAGGCATCGAATTCGCCAGCGACACCGACACCGAGTGCGTCGCGCACCTGCTGGCCGCCGAGCTGGCCGGCATCGCGGGCAGCCCGCAGGCGCTCGCCGACGCGATGCGCCGGGTCTGCGGCCGCCTGGAGGGCGCGTTCACCCTGCTGGCCGTCGACTCGCAGGCGCCCGGCGCGGTGGTCGGCGCGCGCCGCAACTCCCCGCTCGTGGTGGGCCGCGGCAACGGCGAGAACTTCCTGGCCAGCGACGTCAGCGCGTTCATCGAGCACACCCGCGAGGCGGTCGAGCTGGGCCAGGACCAGGTCGTGCTGATCACCGCCGACGCCATCGAGATCACCGACTTCTTCGGCAACCCCGCCGAGGGCCGCGACTACCACGTCGACTGGGACGCGCGTGCCGCCGAGAAGGACGGCCACGCCTGGTTCATGCTCAAGGAGATCGCCGAGCAGCCGCAGGCCGTGGCCGACACGCTGCGCGGCCGCATCGGCGAGACCGGCGAGATCATGCTCGACGAGGTCCGGCTCACCGACCAGGACCTGCGCGACGTGGACAAGGTCTTCATCGTCTCCTGCGGCACCTCCTACCACGCCGGCCTGGTCGCCAAGTACGCCATCGAGCACTGGACGCGGATTCCGTGCGAGGTCGAGCTGGCCAGCGAGTTCCGCTACCGCGACCCGGTGCTCGACCGCTCCACGCTGGTCGTGGTCATCTCCCAGTCCGGCGAGACCATGGACACCCTGATGGCGCTGCGGCACGCCAAGGAGCAGAAGGCCCGGGTGCTGGCCATCTGCAACACCAACGGCTCCACCATCCCGCGCGAGTCCGACGCCGTGCTCTACACCCACGGCGGTCCCGAGATCGCCGTCGCCTCGACCAAGGCGTTCCTGACCCAGCTCGCCGCCTGCTTCCTGGTCGGCCTGCACCTGGCCCAGGTGCGCGGCGTGAAGTACGCCGACGAGGTGGCCGCGGTCGTGGCGCAGCTGCAGGAGATGCCCGCGAAGATCGAGAAGGTGCTGGCCGGCATGGATCCGGTCCGCGAGCTGGGCCGGGAGCTGGCCGACAACAAGGCGTCCACGGTGCTGTTCATCGGCCGCCACGTCGGTTACCCGGTGGCGCTGGAGGGCGCGCTGAAGCTCAAGGAGCTGGCATACATGCACGCCGAGGGCTTCGCCGCGGGCGAGCTCAAGCACGGCCCGATCGCGCTGATCGCCGGCCCCGCCGACGACGAGTCGGGCAACCCCGTCGGCCACGGCACGCCCGTGATCTGCATCGTGCCGTCGCCGGCAGGTCGCGGCCTGCTGCACGACAAGATCGTCAGCAACATCCAGGAGGTGCGGGCCCGTGGCGCGCACACCATCGTGATCGCCGAAGAGGGCGACGACGCGGTCATCCCGTACGCCGACGTGCTGGTGCGGGTGCCCCGCACGCCCACGCTGCTGGCGCCGTTCGTGACCACGGTGCCGTTGCAGGTGCTCGCCGCGGCGATCGCCGACGCGCGCGGGCACGACGTCGACCAGCCGCGCAACCTCGCCAAGTCCGTCACGGTCGAGTAGCCCGCACGACCTGCCCCGGCCCCGGTGGCCTGCCCGTCACGGCAGCCCGCCGGGGCCGTCCCAGTTCTGCCTCGCACCCGGGGCAGGGCCGGTCACGGTGCGGTGCCGGTGGCGGTGCCGTGCTCGCCGGTGACGATCTCGGCCAGGCTCTGCAGGGCCGGGTTGTCCTCGTGGAAGTAGGCGGCGTGCGCGTCGAACGGGTCGGTGCCGCGGGCCGTGGTGAACACCCGCGCGCCGAACTGCTCCGACGACGGGTCGACGCCGTGCCACAGATCGGCGTTGCCGCGCACTACCGCGTCCGTCGCGGAACCCGCGAGGACGAACGCGGGACCGCCGAGCGCATCGAGCGCCAGCTCGCCCTTCGAGGACGCGTACAGCACGATGTCGTTGCCGGTCGTGGACGCCCACACGTGGCCCGGGTGCCTGAGGTCGGCGGCGCTGTCCACGCCCATCCCGGGGCTGCCCAGGGCGACGATCTCGTCGGCGAGCACGGTGCCTTCCCGCTCGGCCACCCCGATCGCGAGACTGCCGTACGAGTGCCCGATCAGGCTGAGCCGCGCGGGACCGTCCTCGTGCGCGGCGGCCAGCCCGGCCTGGAACGAGCCCAGGTCGTCGCGGGCGGCCAGCGCGGCCCGCTCGCTCATCGCGTCGACGCCGTCCGGCGGGTCGTAACCCAGCCACATCACCGTGGCCGTGGTGGCGTCCGGGGCCAGGGCCGCTGCGCGAGCCTGCACCGCCGCGGCCCGGTCCACCTCACCCGCGAAGCGGTCGAGCGACGCACCCACGCCCGGCACGTACGTGGCCACGTTGTCGCTGCCGTCGGGGTCGCCCAGGGCCAGCACCAGCCGGCCGTCCCCGTCCGGGTCCAGCCGCAGCAGGTAGGACCGGGTCGGGCCCTGGTCGAGCCGCTCGGCCAGGCCGGTCAGCGCGGTCAGCCGCTGCCGCGCACCCGGCTCTGGCGGGTGGGCCGCGACGGCGTCGCGCAGCCGGTCCAGCTCCCGGTCGAGCAGTTCCCGGTTGGCGCGGTCGCGCACCGCCGCGGGCACCCCGTCGAGCCTGCCGAGCTCCGCCGGCCGCAGCGCCACCAGCCAGGCCCGCTCGGCCTCGGTCAGCCCGGCCCACCAGCGCGCGACGTCCGCCGGGGCGCCGGTCGCGGGCAGCGGCACGGGCGTGCCGGACCACGCCTGCGCGGCTGCCTTGGCCAGCGCGGTGAGGCGTCGGGCGATGTCCTCGTCGCTCGCTCGGGCCTCCCGCACCACCGCGTCGATCTCGGCCGCGACCCGCACCGCCAGCGCCACGTCGGACGCGCCGGGAGCCCGTCCTGAGCTCGGGCCTCCGGACGCCCCGCCGCGTGTCGCGGCGTCGGCCCACCCGACGGCTCCCGCCGGGACGCCGCCCCGCCCGGCACCTTCCAGGACGGCGCCCCGGCCACCGCCCGGCCCCGCCGGGACGCTGCCGTGACCGCCGGCCACCCCGGGCGGTCCCGGCCGTGGCGCGTCCGGCACGACCACGCTGACCTGCCCGTCCGCGGTCACCTGCACGGCGGTGCCGTGCGCCGAGGACAGCGCCGCGGCGAGCCGCCGCTGCAGCAGCCGGATCCGTTCGGCGTGCCGCCACAGCAGCTGATCGACCTCCAGCAGCGCGGGCGGCGCGGTGGCGAGCCGCCGGACCAGCGCCGCCCCGGACTCGCGGGCCGCGACGGCGGCGGTGCCACCGTGCCAGACCTGCTCCTGCCTGGTGAGCCGGTGCGCCAGGTCGTCGTGGTGGTCGTCCAGCGCGCGGCTCAGCCGCCGCCAGGCGCTCGCGCTGTCGACCCAGCGCGCCGGATCGGCCGCCAGCAGCATCGCGTACGAGACGGTCATCGGCGCGTTCCCAGCGCGGCGATCTTGCGAGCCAGCCCTGAGTCACGGTCGGCGTAGCTCGCCCCGGCCAGGCACAACCGGTCACCGAAGACGCCCAGGTCGTCGGAGAAGCCGGCCAGGTGGGCGCCCACCTCATGGGCCAGCCGGACCTGCGCCCCGCTCACGGCCCAGCCCGACGGCCCGCTGGTGAGCCCGTTGGCGTACGGCACCTCGCGCGCGACCGCGTCGGCCAGCCGTGCCAGCCCGCCACCCAATCTGATCAGCTCGTCCGGCTCGACGTGCACCGTCTCGGGCACTGTCCCGGAAGGATTCTCGGCATCCATGCCGTTGATGCTTCCTGTCCCGTCCCGCCTCCGGCCAGCCCTGTGGATAACTCGGGGCCGGGTTGCCCACAGGTTGTCCACAGCCCTTGTCCACAGGTGACGGTGCTGGTAGAGGGCCTGTGGACAACTCCGGGGCGGGTCAGCCGCCGTGGACCAGCCGGCCGGCCACCCAGGTCAGCTCGGCGTGTGCGGCCCCGATCTCCGAGGGCGGCCCCGCGAACGGGTCCCGGTCGAGCACGGTCAGGTCCGCGCGCAGGCCCGGCGCGATACGCCCGGCGTCGTCGAAGTGGTTCACGTACGCCGAGCCCGCGGTGTACGCCGCCAGTGCCGAGTCCAGGTCGATCGCCTGCTCGGGGCCCAGCGGCGGCTCGTCGAACCGGTAGCCGACCCGGTTCACCGCCACGTGGATCGCGCGCATCGGGTCGGGGTCGGACACCGGCCAGTCGCTGCCCGCGGCCAGCCGGCCCCCGGCGCTGCGCACCGCGCCGAACGGATACTGCCAGGTCGTGCGCTCCGGCCCGAGGAACGGGATGGTCAGCTCGTCCATCGCCGGTTCGTGCGCGGCCCACAGCGCCTGCATGGTCACGGTCAGCCCGAGCCGGCCGAAGCGCGGCACGTCGGCAGGATGCACGACCTGCACGTGGGCCACGTGGTGGCGCAGCGGCGAGCCCGCGACCGGCCGCACCGCGTCCAGCACCTCGCGGGTGGCGCGATCGCCGATGGCGTGGAAGTGGACCTGGAACCCGGCCGCGTCCAGCGCCGACACCACCTCGGTCAGGTGTGCCGGGTCGACCCGGGAGAAGCCGCGGCGGTCGGTGGCGCAGCCGCAGCCGTCCAGGTAGGGCTCGATCATCGCGGCGGTGAAGTTCTCCGCCACCCCGTCCTGCATGATCTTCACGGTCTCGGCGCGGAAGTTCGGCCCGCCCGCGGTCCGCGCCCGCTCCCGGCGTGCCCGCAGCTCGTCGAGCTGCTCCAGGCCACGCGACGGCTCCCACCACAGCGCGCCGCGCACCCGCGCGGTGAGCAGCCCCTCGGCGTCAGCGGCCAGGTACGCCTCGAACGCGTCCGGCCAGCCGCCATAGTCGCCGAGGATCGCGTCCTGCCAGGCGGTCACGCCCAACGCGTGCAGCCGCGCCTGGGCCAGCAGCAGGGCCCGCCGGATCTCGGCCGCGTCCGGTCGCGGCGCGACCTCCCCGACCAGCTCCATCGCGCTCTCGTGCAGCACCCCGGTGGGCTCGCCGTCGGCGTCGCGCTCGATCCGGCCGCCCTCGGGGTCGGGGGTGTGCCGGTCGATCCCGGCCAGCTCCAGCGCGCGGGAGTTGCACCAGGCACTGTGCGCGTCGCGCACCGCGAGGTAGACCGGGCGGTCCGGGACCACCCGGTCGAGCATGGCCCGGTCCGGCTGGCCGCCGCCGAAGGCGTCGTAGGACCAGCCCGCGCCCATCACCCACGCCTGGTCGGGATGCGCCCCGGCATACCGCGCGACCTCGCCCAGGTAGGCCGCCGCGTCGTGCTGCTCGGTCAGCTCGCAGCGCAGCAGATTCAACCCGGCGAAGACCGGGTGCACGTGCGCGTCCTGGAAGCCCGGCAGCAGCAGCCGGCCGGCCAGGTCGACCACCTCGGTACGCGCCGTGACCAGCTCTCCCACCGCGTCGTCGGGGCCGACGGCGACGATCACGCCGCGGTCCACCGCCACGGCGGTCGCGCCCGGCGACCCGTACACGTTCCCGGAGCGAAGTACCAGATCCACACCTGAGACCTTAAGGTCAACACGTGATTGTCTCGGTGGGCAACGACGTCGTCCTGGTCGACCGCTTCGCACAGGCGCTGCGGCGCACCCCGCAGCTGACCGAGCGCCTGTTCACCGAGGCCGAGCGCACCACGCGCAGCGGCAACCCGCGCTCGCCCGAGTCGCTGGCGGCCCGGTTCGCGGCCAAGGAGGCCGTCGCCAAGGCGCTGGGCGCGCCGGCCGGCATGCAGTGGCACGACTGCGAGATCGTCGTCGACGCCGACGGACGCCCCTGGCTGACCGTCTCCGGCACCGTCGCCGCGGTCGCCGCCGAACGCGGCATCGAGCGCTGGCACCTGTCCCTGTCGCACGACGGCGGCATCGCCGCCGCCATGGTCATCGCCGAGGCGGGCCGGTGAGCGCGGACCGCACGCCGGGCCCGGCCCGGCCGTTCGCCCCGGCCTGCGGCGATCCGGCCTCGACTGCGGTTCGTGCGCCGGCCGGGTCCGGCGCGGCGGTCCTCCCGGATTCGGGCACGGACGGCGGCCGGGGCAGACGACACTCAGGCGCAGACGAGCGGAACGGAGTCGCCGCATGAGGCCGGTCCACCGGGTGGCACAGGTACGGGCCGCCGAGTCCGCGCTGATGACGATGCTGCCCGCGGGCACGCTGATGCAGCGCGCGGCCGCGGGGCTCGCCCGCCGCTGCGCGGTCACCCTGCGCGGGCGGGCCGGGGTGTACGCCTCCCGGGTCGTGCTCCTGGTCGGCCCCGGCGACAACGGCGGTGACGCGCTGTACGCCGGGGCGCTGCTCGCGCGGCAGGGCGTCCAGGTCGGCGCGCTGCTGAGCGATCCGGCCCGTGCGCACGCCGAGGGCCTGGCCGCGCTGCGCGGTGCGGGCGGCCGGGTGCTGACCGACTGGCCGAAGCGCATCGACCTGGTCGTCGACGGACTGCTCGGCATCGGTGCGACCGGCGCGCTGCGCGGCACCGCGCTGACCCTGGCCGAGCAGCTCGCCGCGCAGGCCCCGCGCCCGCCCGTGATCGCGGTCGACGTGCCCTCCGGGGTCGCCGTGGACACCGGCGACGTGCCCGGTGTCGCGATCCGCGCCGACGTCACCGTCGCCTTCGGCTGCCTCAAACCCGCACACGTGGTCGGCCCGGCCGCGGTGCTGGCCGGGCAGGTCGAACTCGTCGACATCGGGCTGGTCCCGCACCTGGTCGGCGACCCGGCACTGCGCGTCGCCGACACCGCCGACATCGCCGCCTGGTGGCCGCACCCCGGGCCGATCTCGGACAAGTACACCCGTGGCGTCGTCGGCGTGGCGACCGGTTCGGCCGGCTATCCCGGCGCTGCCCTGCTCTCCCTGTCCGGCGCGCTGGCCGGACCCGCCGGGCTGGTCCGGTATGCCGGGTCGGCACACGAGCTCGTGGTGCCGGCGCACCCCAGCGTCATCGCCGCGCCGCGGGTGGCCGAGGCGGGCCGGGTGCAGGCCTGGGTCTGCGGCAGCGGCCTGGGCACCGACGAGCGGGCCGCGGGCGAGGTGCGCGCCGTGCTGGCCGCGCCGGTGCCCGCGCTGCTCGACGCCGACGCGATCACCCTGCTGGTCGACGGCTCGATGGCCGGTGAGCTGCGCCGCCGCGACGCGCCGACCGTGCTCACCCCGCACGACCGGGAGTACGCCCGGCTCGCCGGATCGGACCCCGGCGAGGACCGGGTCGCCGCCGCCCAGAAGCTCGCCTCGTGGACCCGCTCGGTGGTGCTGCTCAAGGGCGACCGCACCGTCGTGGCCGGACCGTCCGGCGAGGCCTGGGTCAACCCGACCGGCACACCCGTGCTCGCCACCGGCGGCACCGGCGACGTGCTGTCCGGCCTGCTCGGCTCCCTGCTCGCAGCCGGACTGCCGGCGATCCGCGCGGCGGTCGCGGCGGCCTACGTGCACGGCCTGGCCGGCCGCATCGCCGCCGAATCCGGCCCGGTCACCGCCGTCGACGTCGCTGCCTCCCTGCGCGCCGCCGTAGCCTCCCTCACCCGCACCCTCACCGGCACCGCCCCCGTCCGCCCCACCTGACCCACACCCACCCCGCCCCTACCGAACGCGCCCACTCGACGGCACTGCAGTTTCGGGGAAACTGCAGTAATTCGGGTGGGAGTTCGTGCAGTTTCCCCGAAACTGCGGCCGCGAGGAGGGTTATCCACAAGGGGCGGAGCGAGGTTTGGGGGTTTGGGGCAGGGTGTGCGGGTGTCTCGGATTCCGCGGCGGCCGCGTCAGCTGGTGAACAGGATCTTCTCCGCGCGGGAAGCGCTCGAGCGGGGTGTCGTCACGCTCGGGGAGCTGCGTAGCGCCGCTTGGCGGCCGGTGTTTCGCGGCGTCTATGCCGACGCTCGGATGGACGTTTCGCACCTGGCCCGGTGCGAGGCCGCCACTCGGTGGTTGCTGCCCCCGGCGGCTGCCGTCGCCGGGCGGTCTGCGGTGGCGCACTATGGCGGGCCGGTGCCGCGCGAGGATGATCCGGTAGAGGTGGTGACGCCACCGCCGGCCAGATTCGGGCCGGTTCGGGGACTCCGCGTGCACACGGCAGAGGTCGATGCAGCCGAGTTGGTGACACATGGCGGGCTACGCGTCACCACTCCGCTGCGTACCTGCTGGGATCTGGCGCAATGGTGCGAGCTCACCGAGGCCGTCGCGCTGATCGACTCGCTGCTCGGCAGGGGCGTGGTCAAACCGGCCGAGCTGGAGCGGTATGCGCTTACCCGCTCCGGGCGGCGGGGCGGGAAGCGCTTCGTCCGTGTGGTCGGCCTCGCCGATCCGGGTGCCGAGTCGCCACCGGAGTCCCGGACACGGGTCGCCCTGGTGCTGGGCGGGATGCCGCGGCCGGTCACCCAGCACGTCATCGAAGATCGCGGCCGCTTTGTCGCACGCGTCGATCTGGCCTGGCCGGAGTATCGCGTCGCGGTCGAGTACGACGGTGTCTGGCACGCGGAAGCGGGTCAGTTCCACCGCGACCGGCAGCGACTCCACCGACTGGTCGGCCAGGACTGGATCGTCCTTCACCTGACCGCACAACGCCTACGAGACGACCTCGACGCCTTCACTGCCGAAGTCCGTGCCGCCCTCCGCGCCCGCGGCTGGCGCGCCCGCTGACCCCGTACCCCCGGGCGCCCTTGCAATTTCAGGGAAAGTGCAGCTACGAGCCGGTGGGTTCGTGCAGTTTCCCCGAAACTGCAGAGCCGTCACGGCATGGCGCGGTTCAGGGGTGGGTGGCGGTGGCCTCGGGGAGGGCGGTGATGCGGGTGGGCCAGTCGCCGGCGTGGCCGATCAGCTCGACCACGCGGGCGTCGTCGTCGCGGCGGTCGATGCGGACCTCGAGGTAGGCGTCGGCGAGTTGTTCGACCATGCCCTCGCCCCACTCGACCAGGGTCACCGAGTCCTCGACGGACGCGTCCAGGTCCAGATCGTCCACCTGGGCTCGGGGGTCGGTGACGTTGCCCAGCCGGTACGCGTCGACGTGCACCATCGGCACCGTGCCGCCCGCCGCCGGGTCGGGGCGGTGCACCCGGGCGATGACGAACGTCGGCGAGGTGACGTCGCCCCGCACCCGCAGCCCGCGCCCGATGCCCTGGGCCAGCGCGGTCTTGCCGGCGCCGAGCGGGCCGCTCAGCACGAGCAGGTCACCCGCGCGCAGCACGGCCGCCAGCCGGGCGCCGAAGTCACGGGTGTCGTCGACGGTCTTGAGGATCATAGAAGCTCCAGCTCGTCCAGGAAGGTGATGAGCGCCTGGTTGACCTCGTCGGCGTGCTCCAGCATCACCACGTGGCCGCTGTCGGGGATCAGCACCAGCTTCGCGTGGGGCAGCAGCCGGCAGATCTCCTCGGAGTGGGACACCGGCGTGATCAGGTCGGCGTCGCCGACGACGACCATGACGGGCACCTGGTTCAGGGCGCGCAGGGCCGGGTAGCGGGCGTGGCTGTTGATGGTGCGCAGGTAGCGGGCGACGGTCTCGGTGGTGGTGCGCGAGTTCATCTGCTCCACGTACGACACCAGCGCGGGGCTGGGCTGGTCGCCGCCGAAGCCGTACCGCCGGGTCAGCAGCCAGGCGAGGTCGGTGCTGGCCTGCCGGGCCTTGTCGATCATCGGGCCGGTGAACCGGGCCGCGCCGGTGAGCAGGGCGAGCAGCGGCCCGCTGGTGCGGTTGAGGATCTCGGGCAGGTTGCCGTAACTGACGCCGTCGAGCTGGCCGCCCGAGGTGGCGATGAGCACGGCCCCGGCGACGCGGTCGGCGAACAGGTCCGGGTGCTGCTCGGCGCAGGCCATGATGGCCATGCCGCCCATCGAGTGGCCGACCAGGACGATCGGGCCGACCGGGGTGGTGGCCTTGATGACGTCGTAGAGGGCGTCGCCGAGCGCGGGCAGCTCGTACTCGCCCTCGTGCAGGGCGCTGGACAGGCCGTGGCCGGGCTGGTCGTAGAAGACCATCCGGTGCTCGCCGAGGGCGTCCAGGGCCTTGCGCTGGAAGTGGAAGGTGCCCTGGTCGAGGCAGAAGCCGTGGACGAAGATGATGGTCGGCTCGGGCGGGCCGGGCTTGCCGAACTCGACCGCGATCCCGTCCACCGGCTCGACGATCTCCACGTGCAGCTGTACGCCGTCGTCGGTGGTGACGGTCAGCGTCTCGTCGTAGGGCAGCCGGCCGAACGGCTCGTCGGCGAACGGGTCGGTGTCCTGGCGCCGGGTGCGCTTGACGACCAGCCGCTCGACGGCGACGCCCGCGGCGACACCGGCCGCGGCGACACCGATGACGGCGCCGATCAGCCCGGCCTTGCGGCGCGTACCCGCCGCGGGTTTGTCCTTGGCCACGGCCTTGTCCTCGGCCACCGCGTCGCTCACGAGATCACCCCGTCGATGTGCCTGCCGTGCCCGGCCGGGTGCGGCCGCGGGTGACGCTCGCTCACGCGGCATCACCGCGGTAGATCCGCGGCACCCGGGCGCTGCCGAAGCGCGTCACGATCTCGTAGTTGATGGTGCCGACGGCCTCGGCCCAGTCGTCGGCGGTGGGCTCGCCGCCGTCACCGGGCCCGAACAGCACCACCTCGTCGCCCTCGGCGACCTCGGCGTCGCCGACGTCGACCACGAACTGGTCCATGCAGACCCGCCCGGCGACGGTGTACCGGCCGCCGTTGAGCAGCACCGGGCCCAGGTTGGAGGCGTGCCGCGGCACCCCGTCGGCGTAGCCGAGCGGCACCAGCGCGACGGTGGACGCCCGCTGCGTGACGTAGGTGTGCCCGTAGGAGACGCCCTGGCCGGCGGGCACGCGCTTGGCCAGCAGCACCCGGGCGCGGGCGGTCATCGCCGGGCGCAGCGTGGCGCGCACCGCGGGGTTGTCCAGCGGCGACAGGCCGTACATGGCGATGCCGGGGCGGACCAGGTCGAAGTGGGTGTCGGGCCGGGTGAGCGTCGCCGCGGAGTTGGCCATGTGGCGCAGCTGCGGCTCGACGCCGAGGCGCTTGGCGACGTCGAGGGCGTCGGCGAAGCCGGCCAGCTGACGGTCGACGGTCTCGTGGCCGGGCGCGTCGGCGCAGGCGAAGTGGCTCCACACGCCGATGACCTCGGCGTATCCGTCGGCCTGGGCCTTGCTCGCGGCCTCGACGAGCTGCGGCCACTCCGGCGCGGCCGCGCCGCTGCGGGACAGCCCGGTGTCGATTTTGAGGTGGATCCGCGCGGCCCGCCCCGCCTCACGCGCGCCGGCGGTGACCGCCGCGAGCTGCGACAGGCTGGCCACGCTGAGGTCCACGTCACACCCGATCGCCCGGCCGACCGGCTGGCCGGGCAGCCACAGCCAGGCCAGCACCGGTGTGACCAGGCCCGCTTCGCGCAGCCCGAACGCCTCGTCCAGGGTGCAGACGCCGAGCCAGGTCGCGCCGCCGGACAGCGCGGCCCGCGCCGAGGCGACCATGCCGTGCCCGTAACCGTCGGCCTTGACCACCGCCATGACCTCGGCGGGGGTGTTCGACCGCAGCGTGCGCACGTTGGCACGGATCGCGTCGAGGTCCACCACGACCTGGGACTGAGCGTCGGCCTGCCACATGAGTCCCAGCCTACCCAGCAGTACGCGGCGGACCCCCGAGGGCCGCGCCCGGTCCCACCTGATGCGGCGCGCGCCCCTTCAAAGTCGATCATGAAGGTATGTCAACGACACGCCGCCGAACCGCGCCACAAGTTCATGATCATCAGGGTGGCTGGGGTGGCACAGTAGGGTGGGGGGCGTGTTGGTGCTGGTGTTGGATACCGCTACGCCTGCGGTGACGGCGGCGTTGGCCGAGGTCCAGCCGTCCGGGCACGCCGTGTTGGCGCAGCGGGCGACGGTGGACGGTCGGGCGCACGGGGAGCTGCTCGCTCCGCAGATCGACGAGCTGCTGGCCGAGGCCGGGGTCAAACCCCGCGACCTGGCCGCGGTGGTCGCCGGGGTCGGGCCGGGCCCGTTCACCGGGCTGCGCGTGGGCCTGGTGACGGCAGCCTCGCTGACCATGGTGCTGAACATCCCGGCGTACGGCGTCTGCACGCTGGACGCGCTCGGTCTGCGCACCGCGGGCCGGGCGCTGGTGGCGACCGACGCGCGGCGGCGCGAGGTCTACTGGGCGGTGTACGCCGACGGCAGCCCGCTGACCGGCCCCGCCGTGGACAAGCCCGCCGACGTCGCGCCGCGGCTGGCCGAGTTCGCGGTGACCGCCGCGGTGGGCGAGGGCGCGGCGAAGTACGCCGACGTGCTCGGCCTGCCCGCCGGTGCCGCGCTCTACCCGGAGCCGTCGGCGATCGTGGAACTCGCCGCGCAGCGCGTGCGCGACGGCGCTCCGAGCGAGCCGCTGACGCCGCTCTACCTGCGCCGGCCGGACGCGGTCGAACCGTCCGCCCGCAAGCCCGCGCTGTCCGCGAGCGAGCGATGAAGATCGAGCGGCTGCGCTGGTGGCAGATCGAGGATCTGCTGCCGGTCGAGGCCGACCTGTTCGGCGCGGAGGCGTGGACCGCCGCGATGTTCTGGAACGAGCTGGCCAACGGCCACCATTACCTGATCGCCACCGAGGACGACGGCACCGTGCTCGGCTACGCCGGCCTGGCCGTGGGCCAGGGCGAGGGCTGGGTCAACAACATCGCGGTGCGCCGGGACGCCCAGCGGCGCGGCATCGGCCGGGCGCTGCTGGAGGCGCTGCTCGCCGAGGGCCGCCGGCACCAGGTCAAGCAGGTGCTGTTGGAGGTCGCGTCGGACAACGCGGCCGCGCAGCGGCTGTATGCCGGCTACGGCTTCGAGGTGATCGGCATCCGCAAGGGCTACTACCAGCCGAGCAACACCGACGCACTGGTGATGCGGCGAGAAGAAGGCGTGCGCGAGCGCAGCGAGGAGAAGGCGTGAGCACCAGCGAACCCCTGGTTCTGGGGATCGAGAGCAGCTGCGACGAGACCGGCGTGGGCATTGTGCGGGGGCACACCCTGCTGGCCGACGCGCTGGCGTCGAGCGTGGACGAGCACGCCCGCTTCGGCGGGGTGGTGCCGGAGGTGGCCAGCCGCGCGCACCTGCAGGCACTGGTGCCGACGCTGCACCGGGCGCTGGACGAGGCCGGGGTGACCCTGGCCGACATCGACGCCATCGCCGTCACCGCCGGGCCCGGCCTGGCCGGGGCGCTGCTGGTCGGCGTCGCCGGGGCCAAGGGCCTGGCGTTGGCCACCGAGAAGCCGATCTACGGCGTGAACCACCTCGCGGCCCACGTCGCGGTGGACACCCTCGAGCACGGCCCGCTGCCGGAGCCCGCGATCGCGCTGCTGGTCTCGGGTGGGCACTCGTCGCTGCTGCGGGTCGACGACCTGGCCCGCGGCGTGACCCCGCTCGGCGCGACCATCGACGACGCGGCCGGTGAGGCCTTCGACAAGGTGGCCCGGCTGCTGGGCATGCCGTTCCCGGGCGGCCCGCCGATCGACCGGGCGGCCCGCGACGGCGACCCGCTGGCGATCACCTTCCCGCGCGGCCTCACCGGGCCGAAAGACCTGGTCGAGCACCGGTTCGACTTCTCCTTCTCCGGGTTGAAGACCGCCGTGGCGCGCTGGGTCGAGGCGCGGGAGCGTTCGGGCGAGCCCGTGCCGGTCAACGACGTGGCGGCGAGCTTCCAGGACGCGGTCTGCGACGTGCTGGTCCGCAAGGCGATCGACGCCTGCCGGAGCCAGGGCATCGAGACGCTGGTCATCGGTGGCGGCGTGGCGGCGAACTCGCGGCTGAAGGCGATGGCGGCCGAGCGCGCGGCGCAGTTCGGCATCACCGTGCGCGTGCCGCGGCCCAAGCTGTGCACCGACAACGGGGCCATGGTCGCCGCACTCGGGTCGCATCTGGTCGCCGCCGGGAACGCACCGTCCAAGCTGGACTTCGCGGCCGACTCCGCGATGCCGCTCACGCTTGTCGGGGTGTAGCTTTGCCCGGTGCTGAGGGCGACGACGTGATCGTGCGTATGTGGGAGGTGCGCGCGTATCCGCGTACCTTCACGGATCTGCTGGCCTGGGTCTGCGACGAGGCGGTGCCGCGGCTGGAGGTGGAGCCGCTGCACATCGCGAGCGAGGTGTTCTCCTCCACCGACCTGCGCGTCGTGGTGATCTCGCGCTGGCGCGGCGAGCCCCGCCCGCTGGCCGACCCGCCCGAGGGCCTGGCCGCCCGCTCGCCCCACGTCTGGGATTTCGCCCCCGTCGACCGCTGACCCGCCGACCGGCTCCCCGCTCCCCGCGATGATCGCTGTCCCGTGTCAAGAACTGCGGTCTCACCGCGGCAAGTGACACCAAGCGCCGATCTTGACAAGGCGGCGGCGTGGCGTGCGGCCGGTGGTGGCGTGGCCGGTGACTATGGGGGTCACCCCCTGGCCAGGTGGGGTGCGCGTGGTTTCTCGTCGGGGTGTGCTGGTGGGTGGCGGCGCTGCTGTCGTCGCCGGGTTGTTCGGGCGGCCGGCGAGCGCGGAGGGCCCGGCGACCGATCCGTTCACGCTGGGGGTGGCCTCGGGGGATCCGTCCCCGGACGGCTTCGTGATCTGGACCAGGCTGGCGGTGGCGCCGATGGCCGAGGACGGTCGCGGGGGCATGGCCGACCGGGCGTACGAGGTCTGGTGGCAGGTCGCCCACGACCAGCGCTTCACCCGGCCGGCCGCGTCCGGCATGACCTGGGCGGAGCCGTCCTGGGCGCACAGCGTGCACGTCGAGCCGCAGGGCCTGGAGCCCGGCCGGGAGTACTTCTACCGCTTCGGCGTGGACCGCTGGACCTCACCCGTCGGGCGCACCCGCACCGCGCCGGCCCGGGCCTCGCTGCCGACTGCCCTCGGGCTGGCGTTCCTGTCCTGCGCGCAGTACGAGCACGGCTTCTTCACCGGTTACCGCCGCATCGCGGAGTCCGAGCCGGAGCTGATCGTGCACCTGGGCGACTACGTGTACGAGTACGCGGCCCACGTCTACAACGCGCCGAGCGGCAACGTGCGCGACCACGCCGGCCCGGAGACGCAGACGCTGGCGCACTACCGGCAGCGGTTCGCGCAGTACAAGCTGGACCCGGACCTGCAGGCGGCGCACGCGGTCGCGCCGTGGGCGGTGGTCTTCGACGACCACGAGGTGGACAACAACTGGGCGGGCCCGGTGCCGGAGCGGCCGAACCCGCGCTTCGCGCAGCGGCGCACCGCGGCGATGCGGGCGTACTGGGAGAACATGCCGCTGCGCAACGCCCGGCAGCCGCGCGGCACGGCGCTGCCGCTGCACCGCCGCGTGCACTGGGGCAGCCTGGCCACCTTCCACCTGCTCGACACCCGCCAGTACCGCGACGACCAGGGCTGCGGCGACGGCTACCGGGACTGCCCGGCGGCGGCCGATCCGGCCCGCTCCATCCTCGGCGCGGCGCAGGAGAAGTGGCTGCTCGACGGGTTCCGCCGCAGCGGCGCCACCTGGGACGTCCTGGCCCAGCAGGTCTTCTTCGCGCAGCGCGACCGGGATCCGGGGCCGGCGCTGAGCACGAGCCAGGACGCCTGGGACGGGTACGCGGCCTCGCGGCAGCGGGTGGTGCAGGGCTGGCTCGACGCGAAGGTGCGCAACGCGGTCGTGCTCACCGGGGACGTGCACGCGCACTGGGCAGCCGACGTGAAGCTGGACTTCGCCGACCCGCATGCGCCGGTGGTGGGTTCGGAGCTGATCTGCACCTCGCTGACCACGGGCGGCGACGGGCTCGACTCGGACCCGGCGACGCACCCGTTCCTGGCCCACAACAAGCACCTGCACCTGTACAACGGCCAGCGCGGCTACGTGCGGGCCACCGTCGGGCCCGCCGAGCTGACCGCGGACTTCATGACCCTGCCGTACGTGCACCGCGCCGGAGCGCCCGCCCAGCGCAAGGCGAGTTTCGTGATCGCCGACGGGGTGCCCGGCCTCCAGCGGCGTTACCTGCGTCCGTTCACCGGGCCGCAGGGGCTGTCGCCGCAGGAGCAGGCCGACCGGACGGTGTGGTCGGAAACCGAGCGCCCGTGACGATTTACGGGCCGTGCGGAGGTGCCGTGCGCGTCCCATACTCCGGTAACCTCTGCGCGTGCTGGACATCCGGAGGGCGCGTCGGCGTGGCGCGATCCTGTTCGACCTCTACCAGACCCTGATCCCGGATCGGACGTCGGCGCAGCGCGACGAGGTCAGCCGACAGATGGCCGGGGCGCTGGGTGTGGATCCGGACCGGTTCGCCACCCTGTTCCGGGGCACGGTGCAGGCCCGCATGCGCGGCGAGTTCGGCACGCTGGGCGAGACCATCCGCACGCTGGCCTACCGGCTGGGGGGCGAGCCGACGGACACGGGCGTGCGGTTCGCGGAGGTGGCCCGGCTGCGGTTCACCCGCGAGCTGCTCTGGCCCTCGGCCGCCGTGCTGTCGGTGCTGGACGGGCTGCGCGCGGCGGGGCACCCGCTGGGGCTGGTCACCAACTGCTCGACGGAGACCGTGACGCTGTGGCGGGAGCAGCCGCTGGCGCCGCGCTTCGACGTCGCGGGCTTCTCCTGCCTGCTCGGGGTGACCAAGCCCGACCCGGTGCTGTTCCTCAAGGTCTGCGGCGACCTGGGGGTCACGCCGCAGGAGTGCGTCTTCGTCGGCGACGGGCACGGGGGCGAGCTCGCGGCCGCCGCGGCGCTGGGCATGCGGGTGGTGCGCACGGTCGAGCACGCCGACAGCGATCCGCACTGGACCGGGGAGACCATCCACCGTCTGGGTGACCTGCCGGGGCTGCTGGCTGCCTGAATGCCGGGAAAACCGCTGGCGCTCGACAGGGCGGCCTAGTAAGTTCAGCCGCGCTATGCGTTCCTTACCTCTGGCCGATCCCGGCACTCCCGACAGCAGGTCAGCCACCCGGTATCTGTGGTGGCTGGCCTCGCACCAGTTCCGGACCCTCAGCTTCGGCATGTTCTTCGGCATTACCTGGATGCTGGTGGGCGCGCTGATACCCATGGTCATCGGCAAGGCGATCGACGCCGGCATCACCACCAAGGACACCTCCGCCCTGGCCCGCTGGGCCGGGGCGTTCCTGCTGCTGGGGCTGGTGCAGGCGGGCAGCGGCATCATGCGCCACCGCAACGCGGTGTTCAACTGGATGTCGGCGAACTTCCGCACCGTGCAGGCCGTGGTGCGGCACGCCAACCGCCTCGGCGCGACGCTGCCCAAGCGCATGGCCACCGGCGAGGTCGTCGCCATCGGCGCCGCCGACACCAGCCACATCGGCAACGCGCTCGACATCACCGCGCGCGGCTCGGCCGCGATCGTCAGCCTGGTCACCGTCACCGTCATCCTGCTGACCGCGTCGGTCAAGCTCGGCCTGGTGGTGCTGCTCGGCGTGCCCGTGCAGATGGCCGTGGTCAGCCTGCTCATCAAGCCGCTGCACCGTCGCCAGCAGGCGTATCGCGACCAGCAGGGCGCGCTCACCGGCCGGGCCGTGGACATCGTCGCCGGCCTGCGCGTGCTGCGCGGCATCGGCGGCGAGCAGGTCTTCGCCGACCGCTACCGGACCCAGTCGCAGCAGCTGCGCGAGGCCGGGGTGCGGGCGGCGCGCATCGACTCCCTGCTGGAGTCGATCCAGGTGCTGATGCCCGGACTGTTCCTGGCCCTGGTCACCTGGCTCGGCGCGCGGCTCGCGGTCGGCGGCGAGATCCAGCCCGGCGAGCTGGCCAGCTTCTACGGGTACGCCGCGTTCCTGATCATGCCGCTGCGCACGCTCGCGGAGATGCTGGAGAAGATGACGCGCGGCCACGTCTCGGCGGGCCGGGTGCTCAAGGTGCTGCGGCTGGAGCCGGAGATCGCCGCCCCGGCAGCCCCGCAGGCGCTGCCCGAGCACGGCGCGCTGGTGGACGTGAAGTCCGGCCTGACCCTGCGGCCCGGCGTGCTGACCGTGCTGGCCGCGGACCGGCCCGAGGACGCCATCGAGATCGCCGACCGGCTCGGCCGGTACACCGAGGGCGAGGTGACCCTCGGGGAGGTGCCGCTGTCGGCCGCGACCCGGGACGAGGTGCGGGGGCGCATCCTGGTCGCGGACAACAACGCCCGGCTGTTCAGCGGCCCGCTGCGCGAGGAGCTGGACCCGGCGGGGACGGCGAGTGACGAGCAGATCCTGGCGGCGCTGCGCGCGGCCAGCGCCGAGGAGGTCCTCGACGCGCTGCCGGACGGGCTCGCCGCGTTCGTCGCCGAGCGTGGCCGGGAGTTCTCCGGCGGGCAGCAGCAGCGCCTGCGGCTGGCCCGCGCGCTGCTGGCCGACGCACCGATCCTGATCATGGTCGAGCCGACCAGCGCCGTCGACGCGCACACCGAGGCCCGTATCGCGCGCCGCATCGGCCCCGCCCGCCAGGGCCGTACGACGCTGCTCACCAGCACCAGCCCGCTGCTGCTGGACCAGGCCGATCACGTCGTCTTCGTCGACGACGGCAAGGTCATCGCCGAGGGCGCCCACCGCGAGCTGCTGGCGGGCGAACCCCGCTACCGCGCCGTGGTGACGAGGAGCGTGGACGCGTGAGCGAGCGAATCATGACCCTTCGTGATGCCGCCGACGAGCGCAGCGAGGAGAAGGCATGAGCAGGGTGCAGCTGCCGGTCGCGGATGCGGTCGCGGTGCGCCGGTATGCCCGGCAACTGCTCGGCCGGCACCCCGGCGCGCTCGCCCGGGTGGTGGTGCTGCACGGGCTCGCCGCGCTGGCGGGCCTGGTCACGCCATACCTGCTGGGCAAGCTCATCGGCGGCATCGAGCACGGCATGACGCTGTCGGCCGTCGACGGCATCGCCCTCGCGCTGGTGACGTTCGTGCTGGTGCAGGCCGTGCTGACCCGGTTCGCCGCGTTCGCCTCGGCGACGCTGGGCGAGCGGGTGCTGGCCGAGCTGCGCGAGGAGTTCGTCGACCGGGTGCTGGCCATCCCGCTGTCCACGGTGGAGCGGGCGGGCACCGGCGACCTCGTCACGCGTACCAGCCGGGATGTCGCGCAACTGTCGCACAGCATGCGCCGCGGCGTGCCGGAGACGCTGATCGCCCTGATCACGCTCGTGCTGACGGCGGCCGCGCTGGTCTGGCTGTCCCCGCTGCTGGCGCTGCCCTGCCTGATCGGCGCGCCGATCATCGTCGGCGGCGCCCGCTGGTACCTGCGCCGCGCGCCCAAGGCGTACCTGCGCGAGAACGCGGCCTCCTCCGAGGTCATCGACGGGCTGACGGAGACCTTCGACGGCGCGCGCACCACCGAGGCGCTGCGCACCGGCGCGCGCCGGATCGCGCGCACCGACCACGACCTGCGCGAGCAGTACCGGGCCGAGCGGGGCACGCTGCGGCTGCGCACCTTCTTCTGGCCGGTCGTTGACCTGGGCTTCACGTTGCCGGTGGCGGCGACGCTGTTCCTGGGCGGCTGGTTCTACATCCAGGGCTGGGTGCCGCTGGCACTGGTCGTCACGGCCGTGTTCTACGTGCAGCAGCTGATCGAGCCGATCGACCGGCTCCTCGGCTGGGCCGACGAGCTGCAGGTCGGCGCGACGTCGCTGGCCCGGCTGCTGGGCGTGGCCGAGATCGCCGACGACCGCGAGGTCACCGGCGTGCGGCCCGACTCGGAGCGGCTCACCGCGACCGACGTGCGCTACGCGTACACCGCGGGCCGCGATGTGCTGCACGGCGTGGACCTGTCCATCGCGCCCGGCGAGCGGCTGGCCATGGTGGGCCCGTCCGGGGCAGGCAAGTCGACCCTGGGCCGCCTGCTGGCCGGCATCGACGGCCCGCGCACCGGCACCGTCGCCGTCGGCGGCGCGCCGCTGGTCGAGCTGCCGCTGGAGGAGCTGCGCGGCCACGTCGCGCTGGTCACCCAGGAGCACCACGTCTTCGTCGGCACGCTGCGCGACAACCTGGCGCTGGCCCGGCCGGACGCGTCCGAGGCGCGGCTGCGCGAGGCGCTGGCCGCGGTGGACGCCCTGGACTGGGTCGACGAGCTGCCCGAGGGCCTCGACACCGAGGTCGGCGGCGGGCGGCACGAGATCTCGCCCGCGCAGGCCCAGCAGCTCGCGCTGGCCCGTCTCGTGCTGGCCGATCCGCACACGCTGGTGCTGGACGAGGCCACCTCGCTGATCGACCCGCGCGCGGCCCGGCACCTGGAACGCTCGCTGGCGGCGGTGCTGGACGGGCGCACGGTGATCGCCATCGCGCACCGGCTGTTCTCGGCGCACGACGCCGACCGGGTCGCCGTGGTCGAGGACGGCCGCATCGCCGAACTCGGCTCCCACGACGAACTCGTCGCCGCCGACGGCTCCTACGCCGCCCTCTGGCGCTCCTGGCAATCCTGACCGCGGTCGGCCCGCCACCTCGCGCCGGTTTCGCATGGACGCTGGCCTATGACATCGAAAAAACGTGGATCGGATTCGATGTCATAGGCCAGCGTCTATTGGGGGTGAGGCGTGCGGAAGCGCGCGGCGGTGGGCGCCTCCGACGGTGGGCGGAGGATCGCGTGGACCGCTTCGGGGCCGCCGAGGCGGGTGGCCAGGGCGGGGGAGAGGTAGAGGGACTCGATCGTGCGCGCGGGGCGGCCGTTCAGGGTGCCCTGTGAGGACGTGCCGGCGTCCAGGTGCAGGTGGAGCAGGCCCAGGTCGGCGGGGAGCGGGTCGCCGTAGCTGCGTTCGCCGGTGCTGCCCTCGCGGGACAGTCCGTCGTACGACAGCAGGAACGACGTGCCCCGCCCGACCGCCTCGCGCAGCCGGGTCACGAACGCCTCGCGCGGCAGCCCGGCCATGTATCGGTGGTCCCGGGCCTGGCTCACGCCCTGGTAGGGAGGGTCGAGGTAGACCACGTCCCCGGGTAGCGCCCGGCTCAGCACGTCGGCGTAGTCGGCGGTGTGCGCCCGGCAGCCTGTCAGCACCCGGGCGGTGGCGGCCAGCCGGGCGCGCATCGCGTCGGGGCGGGCACCCAGCCGCCGACGGTCCGGGCCCTGGTTGAAGCCGCCCTCGCGGTTGTACCGCACCGCCGCCTTGACACAGCGGGCGAGCAGGTAGAGCAGGCAGTGCGGCTCGTGGGTCTCGTTGAAGCGGGTGCGCACCGCGTCGTAGTACGCCTTCGGGTCGCTGAGCTGCTCGTGCCACAGCCGCTCGTAGTCGGCGGCCAGCGCCAGCGGCTCGGCCAGCACCCGCTGCCACAGCCGCATCAGCGGCTCGTTCACGTCGCTGATCTCGGCGGTCTCGCCGATGCGCAGGTGCCGGGCGGCGATGGCGACGGCGGCCGACCCCGCGAACGGCTCCAGCAGCCGGACGGTGTCCGGCGGGAGCAGCGGCACGATGGCGTGCGCGAGCTGCCGCTTGCTGCCCTGGTAGGGGATCGCGTGGGGCGCGTCGGCGAGGCCGGGCAGACGGCGGGGCGGGAAAGGGGCCGGCACAACCATCCATTGTGCTGGATGGTTCGGGGCTACCGGCCGGTATTCACCCCAGCGGGTCGGCCAGCAACTGCTCGAAGGCGAGTTCCGCCGCGCCCAGCAGGGCCGCGTCCCCGCCCAGCTTGGGCGTGCGCAGCCGGACGTGCTCGCGGGTGGCGGGCAGGCCGATGCTGTTCAGGCGGCTGCGCACCTGCGCCGCCGCGGCCAGGTACACATCGCGCAGCGTGCCGCCGAAGATGACCAGTTCCGGGTTGAAGATGTTGACCAGGTTGGCCACGCCGAAGCCGAGCCAGTCGCCGACCTGGCGCACCGCGACCTGGGCGGTGGCATCGCCGCGTGCGGCCGCGTCGACGACGGCCAGCACCGCGTCGCTGCCCTGCGCGGTGTCGCGCCCGGCGGCGTGCAGCAGCGCGTGCTCACCGATCTCGGTCTCCCAGCAGCCGCGGGAGCCGCAGCCGCAGGGACGGCCGTGCGGGTTGACCACCATGTGGCCGACCTCGCCGCCGTATCCGCCGTGCCCGGTGACCCGGCGACCGCCGGCGATGATGCCCGCGCCGACGCCGACGTCGCCGTACATGTAGATGATGTTGTCGCAGCCCACGGCGACGCCGCGGGTGTGCTCGGCCAGCGCGCACAGGTCCGCCACGTTGCCGACGACGACCTGCGGCAGCAGGTCGGGCAGCCGGTCCTGCAGGGCGTGCCCGAGCGGCTCGTCCAGCCAGCCCAGGTGCGGGCCGAGCCGGACCAGGCCGTCCTCGCGGCGGACCAGCCCGCACACGGCGATGCCGGCCCCGATGCACCGCGCCTGCGGCTTCACCTGCTCGGACATCTGCGCGACGAACTCCGCGACGGGGCGAACCGCTTCGATGGCCTCGCCGCGCGGGCGCGGCGCCTCCCGCTGGTCGAGGATGACGCCGCCCAGCCCGACCCGGGCCACCCGGATCCGGTCCACCTCCACGCTCGCGGCGTAGGAGTAGACCAGTTCGGAGGAGGGGCGCACCACCAGTGACGGGCGGCCGGCGCGGCCGGTCTCCCGCGGCGCCTCCTCGCTGACCAGGCCGACAGCGGCCAGGTCAGCGGTGAGGGCGCCGATGGTGGAGCGGTTGAGACCGAGTTCGGAGGTGAGCTCGGCACGGGAGATAGAGCCGCGCACGTGCACGAACCGCAGCAACGCGCCGAGGTTCTGCCGCCGGATCTCCTCCTGGCTCGGTCCCGCTCGCATGATTCTCCCGTAGACAGGCGTACGTCGGTTCAGCTGCTCGCGGCGGAACGCCTGCGCGAGAAAGCATCCACGCTCGCCGCCAGCAGCAGCACGACGCCGGTGGCGACGTACTTGTACGCCGAACTCCAGCCGACCAGGCCCATGCCGTTGATGATCATTGTGATCACCAGGCCGCCGAGCACCGCGTCGAGCACGCGGCCCTTGCCGCCGAAGAGGCTGGTGCCGCCGATGACCGCCGCGGCGACGCCGTACAGCAGCACGTTCGAGCCGCCGGTGTTCGGGTCGACGGAGCGCGCCATGCTGGCGGCCAGGATGCCGCTGACCGCCGCCATCGCGGAGCAGATGACGAACGCGGAGATGCGGATGCGGTCCACCGCGATACCGGCCCGGCGGGCCGCCTCGCGGTTGCCGCCGACGGCGTAGATGTGGCGGCCGAAGGCGGTGCGGCGCAGCACGAACGTCCACAGCAGCAGGAGCACGCCGATCACGGGCACCACGATCGGCACACCCTTGAGCGAGAACAGCGCGTTGCGGCTGCGCTCCTCGTTCAGCACGGAGACCGCGACGCCCACCAGGACCGCGAGGCCGACCACCCGGAAGGCGACGACCTGCCACAGCATCGCGGGCAGGCCGCGGCGGCGGCGGTTGCGCTGCTGGATCAGCTGCGTGGCGGCGAAGCCGAGCACGGTCAGGCCGCCCAGGGCCCAGCCGACCATCGGCGGCATGTACTCGTTCTCCAGCGAGATGATGACCTCGTCGCGGACCGAGATGTTGGTGCCCTCCTTGAGCAGCCACAGCACCGTGCCCTGGAAGGCCAGGAACCCGGCGAGGGTGACCACGAAGGAGGGGATGCCGACCTTGGCCACCAGGAAGCCCAGCAGCAGGCCGATCACGACACCGGTGGCGATCGCCGCGGCCACCCCGACGTACCAGGGGTAGCCGTTCGTGGTCAGCATGATCGCGAGCACCGCGGCGCAGACGCCCGACGCGAAGCCGGCGCTGAGGTCGATCTCGCCGAGCAGCAGCACGAAGACCAGGCCCATGCCGAGCACGACGATCGGGCCCGCCTGCGTCAGCAGGTTGGCGAAGTTCAACGGGGTGAGGAAGGAGGGCCGGGCGGCCGAGAAGACGATCGTCAGCACGATGATGCCGAGCACGGCCGGCAGCGCGCCCATGTCGCCGCCGCGGACCCGCTGGCCGTAGCTGCGCAGGTATGCCCAGAGCCCGCCGTCGTCCTTGACCGGGACCGCGGCCTTCTCCCCGGTCTCGTAGGGGTTCGTGGTGGTGGCGCTCACGCTGCGGCTCCTTCCTCGACGAGGCCCAGCGTGCCGCTGCGGCCGGAGGTGATCAGCTCGACCACCTGCGAGTGGGTGACGTCCGACGTCTTCACCTGGGCCGCCATCCGGCCCAGGTAGAGCGCGGCGATCCGGTCGGAGACAGCGAACACGTCGTTCATGTTGTGGGAGATCAGGACAACGGCCAGACCGTTGTCGGCCAGGCGGCGGACCAGCTCCAGCACCTGCTGGGTCTGCGCCACGCCGAGGGCGGCGGTCGGCTCGTCGAGGATGACCAGCTTGCTGTTCCAGAGCACGGCCTTGGCGATGGCCACGGTCTGCCGCTGGCCGCCGGAGAGGCTGGACACCTGCTGGCGCACCGACTTGACGGTACGCACGGACAGGCCGGCCAGGGTCTGCTGGGCGAGCTGCTCCATGGTCGGCTCGTCGAGGATCATGCCGCTCTTCTTCTCGCGGCCCAGGAACATGTTCTGGACGATGTCGAGGTTGTCGCAGAGAGCGAGATCCTGGTAGACGATCTCGACGCCGTGGCTCGCGGCGTCGCGCGGGTTGTGCACGTGGACGGGCTTACCCTCCATCAGGTATTCGCCTGAGTCGATGGGGTAGATACCGCCGATGCACTTGACCAGCGTTGACTTGCCGGCGCCGTTGTCGCCGACGAGTGCGGTTACCTCGCCTGGGTGGACCGTGAAAGCGACGTCCCGCAGCACCTGCACCGGGCCGAAGCTCTTGTTGATCCCACGCAGTTCGAGTAGAGGGGTTCCCATCTGGGCGCTCCGTTCGAGGGGTTACTGCCTGTTCCACAGATGTGGTCCCTGGGGCGTCTTGCGACCCCCAGGGACCACATTCGGTTGAGCAATCAGGTCAGCTGATGCCGGCCTCGGTGCACTTGGCCGCGAAGTCGGCGGTGCACAGCTCTGCCTTGGTGACGTAGCCGTCGGTGACGACGTCCTTCACGTTGTTGAAGTAGATCGCCTGCGGCTCCAGCAGGACCGAGGGCACGTCCTTGCCGGTCTCGGAGTCCTTGGTGGTCTGCGAGACGGACTTGGTCTGACCCTGGGCCAGGGCGATCGCCAGCTCGGCGGTCGCGGTGGCCTCCTTCTTGACGGCCTTGTACACGGTCATGCACTGGTCGCCGAGGAGGATGTTCTGCAGGCCCTGCACGGTCGCGTCCTGGCCGGTGACCGGGACCTTGCCGTTCATCTTGTTCTTCTTCAGGATCGAGATCGCCGCGTTGCCCAGGCCGTCGTTCGCGGCGAGCACGCCGTCGATCTTGAGGTTGGCCTTGGTCATCATCTGCTCGAAGATCACGCCGCCCTGCGCGTTGTCCCAGTCCGGCACGGCCTGGTCGTCGACGAGGGTGTACTCCTTGGCGTCGTACTTCGGCTTCAGCACCGACACGCCGCCCTCCTTGAAGAGGGTCGCGTTGTTGTCGGTCGGCGAGCCGTTCAGCTGCGCGATGGCCGGGTTCTTGGCGCCCTTCTCGGTGAGGCACTTGACCAGGCCCTCACCCTGCAGGCGGCCGACCGCGACGTTGTCGAAGGACACGTAGTACTTCGCGTTGCCGCCCAGCGTGAGCCGGTCGTAGTCGATGGTCGGGATGCCCTGCGCCGCGGCCTTGTCCAGCACGGCCTTGCCGGTGCCGGAGTCGAGGTTGACGATGACCAGGACGGTGACGCCCTTGGTGATCATCTGGTCGGCCAGGCTCTGGAACTGGGTCTTGTCACCCTGGGCGTTCTGGATGTCGTACTTGACGTTGGCGGCCTTGAAGGCCTCCTCCAGGTACTTGCGGTCCGCGGTCTCCCAGCGGGCCGAGGACTTGCTGTCCGGCAGGATGACGCCGACGAACGGCGTCTTCGAGTCGGCGGGCTGGGCGTCTTCCGCACAGGCGGCCAAGCCGCTGACGGCCATCAGGCCGGTCATGGCTACAGCCAGGATCCCTTTGCGCATCGTTGCTCAAATCCTCTCGGATTCAGGGGTGTGTATTCAGGTGGTGCGGGCGGCCCCGCCGGGTTCCGGGACCAGGCGAGTCCAACAGCGTTCATCAGTGCGTGAGGCCGGTCACACGGGGTTTTGTTGTGTGCGACAACGTATGCGCAACAAATACAAACGCGCAAGCCCAAGGTTTGTTGTTGGCAATAACAATTCAGCAACGTCCCCGTAACCCGCCCGCTCGCTGCCCTTTCCCGAACCGCCGATCTTGCGTGAACTGTGGGTACGACACACTCAATCCCGGCAATTGGACAACCGTTCGCGCAAGATCTTCGTGATCTTGGCGTGGTGGGTCCGGGGGGGGCACGGGGGTGGTGGGGTGAGCGGGGCGGCGAAGGGTGCTCGGCCGGGCATTTTGGTCAGCTGGGCTCTTCCGCGTCGTGGCGGCCGGGGGCGAGGGCAGGCCCGTGGTGGCGCGCAGGCGATGACAAACCGGGATGTATCGGTGATGGCACCGAGGATGATCCGTGGCGTCGGCCCACCGTGGGCCCGGGGCCGCCCGGCGGCTCGCCCGCTGCGCGACGTGCGCCGGCGGCCCGAAGGCGGGTGCGGGTCAGGCGCGGGCGATGGGGGCGAGGGTGGCCGAGGTGAGGCGGACCAGATCGGTCGGTGCCAGGCGGAGCTGGAGGCCGCGCTTGCCGGCGGAGACGTAGATCAGATCGCTGTCGAGGGCCGACCGGTCGATCACCGTGGGCAGGCGTTTGCGCTGGCCGAGCGGGCTGATGCCGCCGCGGACGTAGCCGGTGGTCTTCTCGGCGAGGTCACGGTCGGCCATGGCCGCCTTCTTGCCGCCGGCCGCCGCGGCGAGCGCCTTGAGGTCGATCTCGCCGGTCACCGGCACCACAGCCACCGTGAGCGCGCCGTCGACCTCGGTGACCAGCGTCTTGAACACGCTCGCCGGGTCGGCGCCGATGGCCTCGGCGACCAGCGCGCCGTAGTTGGGAGAGTCGGGCGAGACCTCGTACGGGTGCAGCGTGTGCTTCACCTTCTGCTTGGTGAGCAGTGCTGTCGCGGGAGTCCCCTGGCTGGCCACGCCGCGATGCTACCGCCGCCGCGGGCACGGGAATCGATCAGGGACTTGTGGACACGACACGCCGTCGAACACGTCCACAGGTTCATGATCAACCCGGTGGGGGGAGGGGGGTGGCGAGGATGGCGAGGGGGGCGGTGCCGGTGCGGGTGAGGAGGAGGGAGGCGGGGCGGGGGCCGGCGAGGCGGAGGTCTCGGCGGAGCTGTTCGACGTCGAGGGCGCTGCCGCGTTTGAGGATCTCCAGGCGGCCCACACCGCGGTCGCGCAGCGTGGCGCGCAGGCGCTTGAGGGAGAACGGGACGACCTCGTCGACGGCGAAGCAGCGGCCGAACGGGGAGGCGATCGGGGTGTCGGACCAGATGTAGGCGATGTTCGGGTCGGCCAGCCAGCCGTCATGGGCGGCGGCGAACTCGGCGACCAGGTGGGCGCGGACCACCGCGCCGTCGGGGTCGGTCACGTAGCGGCCGGGCGGGGCGACCGGCGCGGTCTGCTCGCCGGTGCCGGTGAGCTCGTGCGGGACGCCGTCGCGGAACACCGTGGCCCGGCGCGGCGACGACGCCAGCGGGCCGCACCAGGCGGCGGCCTCGACCACGTCGCCGTCGACCGACACCAGTTCCAGCTCGCAACCCGGGGGCAGCAGCGCCTGGTCGATGCCGGGGGCGAGCTTGAGCACCGTGTGCGGCACCCGCTGCGGCAGCGACACCACCCAGTCCCACGGCGGCGAGTAGTCCTCGGGCCGGAACACGCGCCGGCCCCCGCTGCGCCGAGCCGGGTCGCAGAACACCGCGTCGACCTGGCTCAGGTCGAAGTCGCGCGCGTCGCCGCAGGTCACGGTCGCCTGGGGGGCGTTGAGCGCGGCGCAGGCGGCGGTGAGCGGGTCGGCGTCGACGCCGTACGCCCGGATGCCGGTGGCGGCGACGGCGCGCAGGTCGGCGCCGAGGCCGCAGCCCAGGTCGGCCAGGACCGTCGCCCCGGCGGCACGCAGCCGGGCCGCGCGCCGGGTCGCGACGATCTCGCGGGTGGCCTGCTCCAGCCCGGCGCGGGTGAGGAAGACCCGCCCGGCGTCCGCACCGAACTTGGCGGCGGCCCGACCGCGCAGCGCGACCTGGGTGAGGGCGGCGGCGGCGAGGCCGGGTGGCACGCCGCGGGCCCGCAGCGCCGAGGCGGCGGCCAGCTCGTCGGTCCCGGCCAGCTTCGCGGCCAGGTCCAGCGCCGCCACACCGTCGGGGGTACGCAGCTGCGCGAGCTGATCGAGGTCCACGCCCTCATTCTGGCAGCGGCCGCGCGCGGACTCCGGCGGCGGCGGGTGGATCGAGGACGTCACAGTCGGGCGCGACACGCCCCCGGTGAGCGCTGGACACCAGGTGAATCGGATAATTCACCTAGTGGCGGCTGGCACTCTCCTTGACTGAGTGCTAGACGCGGCATAATGTTCGGAGTTAGCACCCTGCCATGCAGAGTGCTAACGCATGACCCGCCCGGCGCGGCCGACACCCGCGACGACGGCAACGCTCGGGCGAAGACTTGACCAGAAGACAACACCCGGGTCTCGTGCCGCGAGATCCCGGGGCTATACCCCAGGAGGGTATGCTCGTGACTACCGCGACGAAGGTTGCGATCAAGCCGCTCGAGGACCGGATCCTGGTCCAGGCGAACGAGGCTGAGACCACCACCGCGTCGGGCCTCGTGATCCCCGACACCGCCAAGGAGAAGCCGCAGGAGGGCACCGTCCTCGCTGTCGGCCCCGGCCGCGTCGACGACAAGGGCACCCGCATCCCGGTCGACGTCAAGGTGGGTGACAAGGTCATCTACTCGAAGTACGGCGGCACCGAGGTCAAGTACGCCGGCGAGGAGTACCTGCTGCTCTCCGCCCGCGACGTCCTCGCGGTCGTCGAGAAGTGATCCGTGCGATGCCCCGGCCCGCCCGCGAGGGCGAGCCGGGGCATCGTGACGTTTAAGGGAGACGATTGATGCCTAAGATCCTTAGCTTCTCCGACGACGCACGGCACCTGCTGGAGCACGGTGTCAACGCGCTCGCCGACGCTGTCAAGGTCACGCTCGGCCCGAAGGGCCGCAACGTGGTGCTGGACAAGAAGTTCGGCGCGCCCACGATCACCAACGACGGCGTCACCATCGCCAAGGAGATCGAGCTGTCGAGCCCGTACGAGAACCTGGGCGCGCAACTGGTCAAGGAGGTGGCGACGAAGACCAACGACGTCGCCGGTGACGGCACCACCACGGCCACCGTGCTGGCCCAGGCGATGGTCCGCGAGGGCCTGCGCAACGTGACCGCGGGCACCAACCCGGCGGGCATCAAGCGCGGCATCGACGCGGCCGTCACCAAGATCAGCGACGCGCTGCTGGCCAAGGCGACCCCGGTCGCCGACAAGTCGGACATCGCGCAGGTCGCGACGATCTCGGCGCAGGACTCCACCATCGGTGAGCTGATCGCCGAGGCGATGGACAAGGTCGGCCGGGACGGTGTCATCACCGTCGAAGAGGGCTCGACCATGACCACCGAGCTCGACATCACCGAGGGCATGCAGTTCGACAAGGGCTTCATCTCGCCGCACTTCGTCACCGACCCCGAGTCGGGCGAGGCCGTGCTGGACGACCCGTACATCCTCATCACCACCAGCAAGATCTCCTCGATCGAGGAGCTGCTGCCGCTGCTGGAGAAGGTGCTCCAGACCAGCAAGCCGCTGCTGATCGTGGCCGAGGACGTCGACGGCCAGGCGCTGAGCACGCTGGTGGTGAACTCGATCCGCAAGACCGTCAAGGTCGCCGCGGTGAAGGCCCCCGGCTTCGGCGACCGCCGCAAGGCGATGCTGCAGGACCTGGCCGTGCTCACCGGCGGCGAGCTGATCGCGCCCGAGCTGGGCTACAAGCTCGACGCCGTCACCCTGGAGCAGCTCGGCCAGGCGCGTCGCGCGGTCATCACCAAGGACACCACCACGATCGTGGACGGTGGCGGCTCGCAGGACGAGGTCGACTCGCGCGTCTCGCAGATCCGCAAGGAGATCGAGGCCTCGGACTCCGACTGGGACAAGGAGAAGCTGGGCGAGCGCCTGGCCAAGCTGTCCGGCGGCATCGCCGTCATCAAGGTCGGCGCCGCGACCGAGGTCGAGATGAAGGAGCGCAAGCACCGCATCGAGGACGCCATCGCGGCCACTCGCGCGGCGGTCGAGGAGGGCATCGTGCCCGGCGGCGGCGCCGCGCTCGCTCAGATCGTGAGCGTGCTCGACGACGACCTCGGCTTCACCGGCGAGGAGAAGGTCGGCGTCTCGATCGTGCGCAAGGCGCTGGTCGAGCCGCTGCGCTGGATCGCGCAGAACGCCGGCCACGACGGCTACGTCATCGTGCAGAAGGTCCAGGGCAGCGACTGGGGCACCGGCCTCGACGCGGCCAAGGGCGAGTTCGTCGACCTGGTCAAGTCCGGCATCGTCGACCCGGTGAAGGTGACCCGCAACGCGGCCATCAACGCCGCGTCGATCGCCGGCCTGCTGCTCACCACCGAGTCCCTGGTGGTCGAGAAGCCGGCCAAGGCCGAGCCCGCGGGCAACGGCGGCCACGGCCACTCGCACGGCCACGGTCACCAGCACGGCCCGGGCTTCTGAGCCTGAGCAGCTGACCTCGACGGCGGGTCCCGGCTTCGGCCGGGGCCCGCTGTCGCCTTTCCCCTGGCCCCGCCCGGCGCACACGCCTGCAGTTTCGGGGAATCTGCACGTTCCGGCCGGTGCGAGGCTGCACTTTCCCCGAAACTGCCGCGCGCGCCGGGACCGAGCGCAGGCATCGGTAAGGCATCGGTAAGGCGTCGGGTGATGTCGCTCGGGGCTCGTTCGGAGCAGACTGGCGATCGTGGTGAGTCGGAGCAGGGCGATGATCGCGGGCGTGGCCTCGGCCGCGGTGGCGGTGGGGCTGGGCGAGCTGGTCGCGGTGTGGACGGGGCCGCGCAGCGCGCCGCTGATCGCGGTCGGCGGCGCGGTGATCGACCTGGTGCCGGAGCCGGTCAAGGCCGCGGCGATCAGCGTCTTCGGGGTGTACGACAAGGTGGCCCTGCTGGTCGGCACGGCGCTGCTGCTGGTGGTCTTCGCGGCGCTGGTGGGCCTGGCCGCACGCCGTGACTTCCGCTGGGGCGTGGCCGGGATCATGCTGTTCGGCCTGATCGGGGCCGCGGCGGCGCTGACCCGCCCGAACGCCGGGGCCGCCGCGTTCCTGCCCGCCGTGCTCGGCGCGGCTGCCGCGGTGGGCGTGCTGCATCTGCTGCTGGAGGTCGCCGCCCGGGTGGAGCAGCTGCCCGACAGCCCGGCGACCGAGGCGTCGCGCGCGGCGGGGCGGCGGCGTTTCCTGCGGCTGAGCGCGACCGGGTTCGGTGTGGCGCTGGTCTCGGGCTACGTCGGGCGCGCCCTGGCCTCGCGCAAGGACGTGCAGCTGGCCCGCGAGGCGATCACGCTGCCGACGCCCGCGAGCCCCGCGCCCGCCCTGCCCGGCACGGTGAACCCGCCGGTGGCGGGCCTGTCCGAGTACGTGACCCCCAACGGCGACTTCTACCGCATCGACACGGCGCTGATCGTGCCGCAGGTCGATCCGGCGACCTGGCAGCTGCGCATCCACGGCCGGGTGGCCCGGCCGATCACGCTGAACTTCGAGCAGCTGCTGGCCCGTCCGATGATCGAGCGGTACGTGACGCTGGCCTGCGTCTCCAACGAGGTCGGCGGCGACCTCATCGGCAACGCCCGCTGGCTCGGCGTGCCGCTGAAGGACCTGCTGGACGAGGCCGGCCCGCTGGACGGCGCCGACCAGGTCGTCAGCCGTTCGGTGGACGGCTGGAACTGCGGCACGCCCACCGCGGCGCTGCGCGACGGCCGGGACGCGATGCTGGCCGTGGCGATGAACGGCGAGCCGCTGCCGGTCGAGCACGGCTTCCCGGTGCGCATGGTGGTGCCCGGCCTCTACGGCTACGTCAGCGCCACCAAGTGGGTCACCGAGCTGGAGCTGAGCTCCTTCGCCGACTTCGACGCGTACTGGGTGCGCCGGGGCTGGGCGGCGCAGGGCCCGATCAAGACCGAGTCCCGGATCGACACGCCGCGCGAGGGCGGTGCGGTCACCGCGGGAACGGTCACCGTCGCCGGGGTCGCCTGGGCGCAGCACCGCGGGGTCACCGCGGTGGAGGTGCGCGTCGACGACGGCCCGTGGCAGCCCGCCGACCTGGCCGGCACGGTGTCACCGGACACCTGGCGGCAGTGGAGCTTCCGCTGGGACGCCGCGCCGGGCGAGCACACGCTCGCCGTGCGCGCGGCGGACACCAGTGGTCAGGTGCAGACGGAGGCCCGCGCGGATCCGGCCCCGGACGGGGCGACCGGCTGGCACACGATCAGCGTGCAGGTGCGCTGACGTCGGAGGACAGCCGGGCTTCGAGCCGCTGCACGTCGACGCGCTCACCGCGTCGGTCGGCGCATTCGCGCCAGCCCAGTTGCAACAGCTGGCTCCGCTCGTGCTCGGTGAAGCCGCCCCATACGCCGTATGGCTCGCGGGTGGTCAACGCATGCGCGGCGCATTCAGAGCGGACCGGGCAGCGATTGCATACCTGTTTCGCCGCGCTTTCGCGGCGTCCCCGAGATGAGCCTCTTTCACCATCGGGGTGGAAGAACTGCAAGCTGTCACGGCCTTTGCACGCGCCGTGATGCTGCCAGTCCCAAACGTCGGCTATCGGACCGGGAAGTCTGCGGAAGTGAGCCATCTGACCTCCTAGGGGATGGGAGGCTTGAGTTCAAGCGAAGAGATTTAGGCAACGTCAGCACGTTACTCCGCGTACGTCCACTTGTCGCCATCCAGTGGATGATCAGGTAGTGCTGGACCGAGATTTCGACGGAATCCCCGGAAAGTGCGTAATGATCTGGGTGTCTCGTGGTCTTCTTCGCAGGAGAGAGGGGGATCACCGTGCAGACCGTTCTCGTATGCGTCCGCACCGCCGCGGCGGCCGCGACCATCGCCTCGTGTGCCGAGCGCCTGGGGGTGGCCGCGGGAGTGCGTACCGTGACCAGCGCCGCCGAGGCGATCGCGCAGCTCGCCGCGTTCCCGGCCGGGATCGTGCTGGCCGACACCGCGCTCACCCGGCCCGATACCGTGGGATTCACCCGAAAGGTGATGACCGCGGTGCCGCACGCCCAGCTGGTGCTGTTCGGCCCGGAGGAGCCTGCCGCCGCGCAGGCCGCCATCCGGGCCGGGGCCAGAGGGCTGATCGGCGGGACCGACCCTGATCCGGTGAGCACCGCCGCCAAGGCGCTGCTGCTGGTCAGCCGGCCCGCCACCCGCACCGCCGACGCCATCCGGCCCGCGGTCAGCGGGGTGATGGCAGGGGCCTCCCGCGCGCCCGCCGGGCCCGGCCGGGCCATGCCGCCCGCCGGTCCGGGCATGTCGGTGCCGTACGCCAACCGAGCGCCGGGCACGGTGTCCTCCGCGGTGGTGCCCGCCCAGCGTGGCGACCTGCCGGGGGAGGCTCCACCCGGTGGGGCGGTGCGCCCGGCCCGCTCGGTCACGCTGACCGAGCGCGAACTCCAGGTGCTCCGCGGGATGGCCGACGGGCAGAGCAACGCCGAGATCGGCCGCGACCTGTTCGTCTCCGAGGACACCGTGAAGACCCACGCCCGGCGGCTGTTCCGCAAACTCGGCGCCCGCGACCGCGCCCACGCGGTGGCGGCCGGCTTCCGGGCCGGCCTGGTCTTCTGACAGCGGCGGTGCCCTGCGCGAACCCCTCCCGCGCCGGGCGCCGCCGTCCCGCCGTCGCGCAACTCTTGAAGACTCGCGGCCTCCGGGCCACCCGAATGCCGCGAGTCTTCAAGAGTTGCGCCAGGCAGCCGCTCGGCCGGGGCCCTGAACACGGATCAGGCCGTGCCGCGGATGCGGCACGGCCTGATCGGCGTCGTTCGGTTACTCCTCGACCATGTCGTCCACGGCGTCGGCGTAGCCGCGGGCGTACTCCCAGGTCACGTAGTGGTCCGGGTCGGGGTCGTAGGCGGGCTCGTGCACCCGCGGCCGGCCGGAGTCGAGCAGGTGGCGCAGGTTGCCCCGGAGCAGGTCCCAGTCGAAGTAGTGCGGCTCCCGGCAGTCCTCGCAGTCGACGACGAGGCCGCGGATGCCCTTCGGGGAGAGCAGCACCTGGTAGACCTCGAGCTCGGCGAGGTCGGCGAGCAGGTCGGCGCGCTCCTGGGTCGAGAGCTCGCCGTACGCGTCGCCCTCGGGGTCGTCCAGGCCGGCCGTGGGGTCGGTCGGGTCCCCGTGGAAGGGGTCAATGGGCTCGTCGTGCTGCACCCCTTCACGTTAGACCCCTGAGCGCGGCAGCGGGGGCATGAGTCCCCCGCGCGTCAGCGACAGATCTCCATGAGGTGGGCCACCCCACGTGTGGGCGAATTCGGGCCAGCTAGAGCGCTGGGTACGATTCATTGGAGCCCGATCACACCCACATGCCGCGCTCCGGACCCAGGGGGACAAAAAGATGGATGCCGCCCGCGAGATTCCACTCGGCCTCACCTTCGACGACGTCCTGCTGGTGCCCGGCGAATCGGACCTGATCCCCAGTCAGGTGACCACGCAGACGCGGCTGACCAGGAACGTCACGCTGCAGATCCCGCTGGTGTCGAGCGCCATGGACACCGTCACCGAGGCCCGGATGGCGATCGCGATGGCCCGCCAGGGCGGCATCGGCGTGCTGCACCGCAACCTCTCGGTGGAGGACCAGGCGGCCCAGGTCGACCTGGTGAAGCGGTCCGAGTCCGGCATGATCACCAACCCGGTCACCTGCTCGCCCGACGACACGCTGCGCGACGTGGACGCCACGTGCGCGCGCTACCGCATCTCCGGCCTGCCGGTCACCAACGCCGACGGCACCCTGGTCGGCATCGTCACCAACCGCGACATGCGCTTCGTGACCGACATGTCGGTGAAGGTGCGCGAGGTGATGACCCCGATGCCGCTGATCACCGCGCCGGTCGGGGCGTCCAAGGAGCAGGCGCTGGCGCTGCTGCGCACGAACAAGGTGGAGAAGCTGCCGCTGGTCGACGAGAGCGGACGGCTGCGCGGGCTCATCACCGTCAAGGACTTCGTCAAGACCGAGCAGTTCCCGCTGGCCACCAAGGACGCCGCGGGACGGCTGCGGGTCGCCGCCGCGGTGGGTGTCGGCGACGACGGCTACAAGCGGGCCCGCGCGCTGATCGACGCGGGCGTTGACGTGATCATGGTGGACACCGCGCACGGCCACAACCGGGCCGTGCTGGAGCTGGTCGCGCGGCTCAAGAAGGAGTCCGAGGTCGACATCGTCGGCGGCAACGTGGCCACCTACGCCGGTGCCAAGGCGCTGGTCGAGGCGGGCGCGGACGCGGTCAAGGTCGGTGTCGGGCCGGGCGCCATCTGCACCACCCGGATCGTGGCGGGCGTGGGCGTGCCGCAGATCACCGCCATCATGGAGGCGGCCCGGGCCTGCGGCCCCGCGGGCGTGCCGGTGATCGGCGACGGCGGCATCCAGTACTCCGGCGACATCGCGAAGGCGATCGTGGCGGGCGCGGAGACGGTCATGCTCGGGCAGGCGCTGGCCGGCTGCGAGGAGAGCCCCGGCGACCTGGTCTTCATGAACGGCAAGCAGTTCAAGGCGTACCGCGGCATGGGCTCGCTCGGTGCGATGCTGGCCCGCGGCCCCGCCGCGCAGTCCTACTCCAAGGACCGCTACTTCCAGGCCGACGTCACCCAGGCCGACAAGCTCATCCCCGAGGGCGTCGAGGGCCAGGTGCCCTACCGCGGCACCCTGGCCACGGTCGCCCACCAGCTCGTCGGCGGTCTGCGCCAGGCCCAGTTCTACTGCGGCGCGGCCGACATCGCCGAGCTGCGCGCCAAGGGCCAGCTGGTGCGCATCACCGCGGCGGGGCTCAAGGAGTCCCACCCGCACGACATCCAGATGACCGTGGAAGCGCCGAACTACCACTCGCGGTAGCGTCTGCGAAGCTGAAGAGAACCGCGGAGAGGATCCACTGTGCGTGACATCGTCGAGATCGGCATGGGGAAGACCGCCCAGCGCGGCTACCACCTGGATGACATCGCGATCGTGCCGAGCCGCCGTACCCGCGATGTGGACGACGTCTCGACGAACTGGCAGCTCGACGCGTACAAGTTCGGCATCCCGTGCGTGGCGCACCCGTCCGACGCGATCATGAGTCCGGCCAGTGCGGTCGCGCTGGGCCGGCTCGGCGGGCTGGGCGTGCTCAACGTCGAGGGCCTGTGGACCCGGTACGAGGACCCGCGCAAGCAGCTCGAAGCGCTGGCCGAGGCCGGCGAGGAGGAGAACCTGACCGCCCGGCTGCAGCAGCTCTACGCCGCCGAGCCGATCAAGCCGGAGCTGATCGCGGAGCGGGTGCGCGAGATGCGCGCGCTGGCCGGCGACGGCGACGTCACCGTGGCGGTGCGGGTGTCCCCGCAGCACACCCTGGCGCTGGCCCCCGTCATCCTCGACTCCGGGGTGGACCTGCTGGTCATCCAGGGCACCATCGTGTCGGCGGAGCACGTCTCCACGGTGGACGAGCCGCTGAACCTCAAGGAGTTCATCGCCGACCTGGACCTGCCGGTCATCGTCGGCGGCTGCACCAACTACCAGACGGCGCTGCACCTGATGCGCACCGGCGCGGCGGGCGTCATCGTCGGCATCGGGGCGGACCACCTGACCACCAGCGAGGCCGTGCTCGGCATCCGGGTGCCGATGGCCAGCGCGATCGCCGACGCGGCCGCGGCCCGCCGCGACTACCTCGACGAGACCGGCGGCCGGTACGTGCACCTGATCGCCGACGGCGACCTGCACACCTCCGGCGACATCGCCAAGGCGCTGGGCTGCGGCGCGGACGCGGTCATGCTCGGCGCGCCGCTGTCGCTGGCCGAGGGCATGCCCGGCAACGGCCTGTGGTGGCACCCGTCGGCCAGCCACCCCAAGCTGCCGCGCGGCTCGATCGGGCTGACCCCGGAGCCGCTGGGCTCGCTGGAGCAGCTGCTCTACGGCCCGGCCACCGACCCCGACGGCCTGCTGAACCTGTTCGGCGGCCTCAAGCGCGCGATGGCCAAGTGCGGCTACCGCGATCTGAAGGAGTTCCAGAAGGTCGGCCTGCTGCTCGACAACTGAGCCCGGCTACCGCCTGACCGAAGCCCCGCCGCTGCTGTTCGCGCAGCTCGGCGGGGCTTCGTGCGGGATGAGGGTCGAGTCGCCATCGTGCGTCGGCGACGGCGGTTAGGGTGGAGGCTCTACGGCGGGAGGTCGCATGGTCAGGCGTACGTGGGTCGCGGCGGCGGTGACGGCCGCGCTGCTGGCCGGCTGCTCGGGACCGACCAGGCCGCTGTTCACCGGTGCGCAGGACCGGTTCCCCGAGCCGGTGTCGGGGCCGGTCAACCTGTCCGGTGCCGGTGACCCGTACTTCCCCGGCTACGGCAACGGCGGCTACGACGTCTCCGCGTACGACTTGAAGATCAAGTATGACCCGGCGACCGACAAGCTGGCAGGCGTCGCGACGGTGACCGCCACCGCGACCACCGACCTGTCGAAGTTTCACCTCGACCTGCACGGCCTCGTCGTCGACAAGATCACTGTGGACGGCGCGGCGGCGACCTCGACCCGGCAGGGCGACGAGCTGATCATCACCCCGGCCGCCCCGGTCGGCACCGGCAAGCAGTTCGTCACCGTGGTCAGCTACGGCGGCGTGCCCAAGGCGATCACCGCGCCCGACCTCGGCGTCACCGGCTTCCTGACCACCCCCGACGGCGCGTTCACCCTCGGCGAGCCCGAGTCGGCGACCACCTGGTTCCCGGTCAACGACCACCCCAGGGACAAGGCGCTGTACGCCATCGAGCTGACCGTGCCCGGCGACCTCGACGCCATCAGCAACGGCCTGCTCGAAGGCAGGTCCACCCAGGACGGCTGGACCAGCTGGCGCTGGAAGGTCACCTCGCCCATGGCGCCCTACCTGGCCACCTTCGTGATCGGCGACTACCGCACGGTCGAGGGCACGCACAAGGGCAAGCCGGTGCTGACCGCGGTCGCCGAGTCGCTGCCCAAGGGCGACATCGACAAGGCCATGGCGCAGACCACGGAGATCACCGACTTCCTGGAGCAGTACTTCGGGCCCTACCCGTTCGACGCGTACGGCGGCATCGTCATCGACGACGAGCGGGTGCGCTACGCGCTGGAGACGCAGACCCGGCCGGTCTACTCCAACGCCTTCTGGAGCCGCGGCCAGAACACCATCGTGGTCGCGCACGAGCTGGCCCACCAGTGGTTCGGCGACAGCGTGTCGGTCGACCGCTGGGAGCACATCTGGCTCAACGAGGGCTTCGCGACGTACGCCCAGTGGATGTGGGGCGAGAAGATCGGCGTGTCCACCATCCAGGAGGAGTTCGACTCCCGCTACGACGACCCCGGCAGCCGGATCTGGGACATCGCCCCCGGTTCGCCCGGCGCGGACAACATCTTCTCCGGCAGCGTCTACGACCGCGGCGGGATGACCCTGCACGCGCTGCGCAAGCTCGTCGGCGACGACAAGTTCTTCGAGATCCTGAAGACCTGGGCCGCCGAGCAGCGCGACGGCAACGCCAACACCGCCGAGTTCGTCACCCTCGCCGAGCGCATCAGCGGCCAGAACCTCACCGACTTCTTCCAGAAGTGGCTCTTCGAAACCGGCCGCCCCGCCCAGTGACCGCGGCCCTTTTCTGTGGAGATCGCTGTTTCGTGTCAAAACCTCGGGTCTGACCCCAGGTCCCGACACGAAACAGCGATCTTGCCCGCTTCACGGGGGCCTGAGCCGACGGCAGACTCTTCCGCTTAGTTAACTGGCCGGTAATAATCTCGGCATGCGGTACGACGTGGTGGTGATCGGCTCCGGGTTCGGCGGGAGTGTGGCGGCGCTGCGGCTGGCCGAGAAGGGTTACTCGGTGGCCGTGCTGGAGGCGGGGCGGCGCTTCGCCGACGCCGACTTCCCCAAGACGAGCTGGCGGCTGCGGCGCTTCCTGTGGGCGCCGGCGCTGGGCTGCTACGGCATCCAGCGGATCACCCTGCTGCGCCCGGACAAGGGGCACCAGGGCGCGGGCGTGCTGGTGCTGTCGGGCGCGGGCGTCGGCGGCGGCTCGCTGGTGTACGCCAACACGCTGTACCGCCCGCTGGACCCGTTCTACACCGACCCGCAGTGGCGCGACATCACCGACTGGAAGGCCGAGCTGGCCCCGCACTACGACACCGCGGAGCGCATGCTCGGGGTGACCGTGTACGACCGGACCACCCCCGCCGACGAGGCGATGCGCAAGGTCGCCGAGCGCATGGGCGTCGGCGACACGTTCCACCCCACCCCGGTCGGCGTCTTCCTCGGGATGCCCGGCCAGTCCGTGCCGGACCCGTACTTCGACGGCGCGGGGCCCGAGCGGGCGGGCTGCCTGCACTGCGGCGAGTGCATGACCGGCTGCCGCCACAACGCGAAGAACACCCTGGTCAAGAACTATCTGTGGCTCGCCGAGCGGGCCGGGGCGCAGATCTTCCCGATGTCGACGGTCACCGCCGTCAAGCCGGTCGAGGGGGCCGGCTACCGGGTCGAGGTGGTCAGGACCGGGGCGCGGTTCGGGCGTCGGCGGCGGGCGGCCGGCGGCGGGGTGATCGAGGCCGGTCAGGTGGTGTTCGCGGCAGGCGCGCTCGGCACCCAGCGGCTGCTGCACGCCATGAAGGCCTCCGGCGACCTGCCGCGGCTGTCGGACCGGGTCGGCGCGCTGACCCGGACCAACTCCGAGTCGCTGGTCGGCGCGACGGTGCTGCCCGGACAGGCCCGCAAGCAGGGGCTGAAGTACACCGAGGGCGTGGCGATCACGAGTTCCTTCCATCCGGACGAGCGGACCCACATCGAGCCGGTGCGCTACGGCAAGGGCTCCAACTCGATGGGGCTGCTGCAGTCGGCGCTGACCGACGGCGGGCCGGGGCGCGGGCGGCGCTGGGCGAAGGCGATGTTCCGGTGGCCGTTCGCCTACCTGCGGGCCATGTCGGTGCGGGACTGGTCCAATCGCACCATCATCGCGCTGGTCATGCAGTCGGCGGACAACTCGCTGACGGTGCGGCTGCGGCGCGGCGGGCTGCGCTCGACGCAGGGCCACGGCGCGCCGAACCCGACCTGGATCCCGGCGGGCAACGAGGCGGTGCGGCTGCTGGCGGAGGAGATCGGCGGGCTGCCCGGCGGGGCGCTGCCGGAGGTGCTCGACATCCCGCTGACGGCGCACATCCTCGGCGGGGCCGTGATCGGGGCGGACGCGGAACACGGGGTCGTGGACCCGTACCAGCGGGTCTTCGGGCATCCGGGGCTGCATGTCGCCGACGGCGCGGCGGTCGCGGCCAACCTGGGCGTGAACCCGTCGCTGACCATCACCGCGCAGGCCGAACGGGCTTTCGCGGCGTGGCCGGTCAAGGGGGAGCCGGACCGGCGGCCGCCGCTGGGCGAGCCGTACCGCAAAATCGCCGAGGCGTGACCGCCGGCGACACCCGTCCGCATAAGGTGATCGCCATGGGGAGGATCTTCGCCGCTCGTATGACGACGGTCGCGGTGCTGGCGCTGGCCCTGGCGGGCTGCGGCGGCACGCCTGAGCAGCCTCAGTTCCAGCAGGCCGCGTCGCCGCAGCCGATGCCTTCGGCGGAGCCGTCGCCCGCCGAGCCGTCACCGTCGCCCTCGACGGAGCCATCGCCGCAGCCGACCAGGAACGCCACCGTGCTGGAGCGCGGTGAGGGCACCTTCACCACGGCCGCGGGCAGCTCGCCGGTGGTCGGCGACGCCGGCACCCTGCGGCGGTATCAGGTGCAGGTGGAGGAGGGCATCACCGCGTTCGACGCGGACGGGTTCGCGGCCGTGGTCGAGCAGGTGCTGTCCGACGAGCACAGCTGGATCGCCTCCAAGAAGTGGCGCTTCCAGCGGGTCGCTCCGGGCGCGTCGGCGAACTTCCGCATCATGCTGTCCACCCCCGGCACCACGGACCGGCTCTGCGCCAAGGCCGGGCTGCAGACCAACGGCATCTTCTCCTGCCGGTACGGGGACAACGTGGTGATCAACCTGCGCCGCTGGACGAACGGCGCGGAGGGGTTCACCGACATGGACGTGTACCGCAACATGGTCATCAACCATGAGGTCGGTCACTTCCTCGGGCACGGGCACGTCAACTGCCCCGGCAAGGGCAGGCTCGCGCCGGTGATGCAGCAGCAGACCAAGGAGCTGCAGGGCTGCAAGCCCAACCCGTACCCGTACCCGGACGGGGTCCACTACGTGGGGTGACCTGCGTCGCACCCTAAGATTGAGGTCATGACGACGCCTCGCCCCGTCCTGGTGGTTGACTACGGTGCCCAGTACGCCCAGCTGATCGCCCGTCGGGTGCGGGAGGCGCGGGTCTACTCCGAGATCGTGCCGCACTCCATGCCGGTCGAGGAGATGATGCGGAAGAACCCGGCCGCGGTCATCCTGTCCGGCGGCCCGTCCAGCGTGTACGAGCAGGGCGCGCCGCAGGTCGACGCCACGCTGTTCGAGCAGGGCGTGCCGGTGTTCGGCATCTGCTACGGCTTCCAGGCGATGGCCGCGGCGCTGGGCGGCACGGTCAGCCACACCGGCCTGCGCGAGTTCGGCGGCACCGTGGTCGACGCGCAGCCCGAGGCGGGCGTGCTGTTCGCCGGGCTGCCCGCGCGCCAGGACGTGTGGATGAGCCACGGCGACTGCGTCAGCGCCGCCCCGGCCGGCTTCACCGTCACCGCCGCCTCGGCGGGCGCGCCGGTGGCCGCGTTCGAGGACGTCAGCCGCGGTTTCGCCGGGGTGCAGTTCCACCCCGAGGTCGCGCACACCCCGTACGGCCAGCGCCTGCTGGAGAAGTTCCTGCACGAGGTCGCCGGCATCGAGCCGGTGTGGACCATGGGCAACGTCATCGACGACCAGGTGGCCGCGATCCGCGCCCAGGTCGGCGACGCCGAGGTGATCTGCGGCCTGTCCGGCGGCGTCGACTCGGCGGTGGCCGCGGCGCTCGTGCACAAGGCCGTGGGCGACCAGCTGACCTGCGTCTTCGTCGACCACGGCCTGCTGCGCGCGGGTGAGGCGGAGCAGGTCGAGCGGGACTACGTCGCCGCGACCGGCATCAAGCTCAAGGTGGTCGACGCGACCGAGCGCTTCCTGGGCGCGCTGGCCGGGGTCACCGACCCGGAGGCCAAGCGCAAGATCATCGGCCGGGAGTTCATCCGGGTCTTCGAGGCGGCGGCCCGCGAGATCGCCACCGCGGGCGACGTGCGCTTCCTGGTCCAGGGCACGCTCTACCCGGACGTGGTGGAGTCCGGCGGCGGCACCGGCACCGCCAACATCAAGAGCCACCACAACGTGGGCGGGCTGCCCGACGATCTCAAGTTCGACCTGGTCGAGCCGCTGCGCATGCTGTTCAAGGACGAGGTGCGGGCACTCGGCGCGAGCCTGGGCCTGCCCGAGGAGATGGTCTGGCGGCACCCGTTCCCGGGTCCGGGCCTGGCCATCCGCATCATCGGCGAGGTCAACCGGCACAACCTCGACATCCTGCGCGCGGCCGACCTGATCGCCCGCCAGGAGCTCACCGCGTCGGGGCTGGACCGCGACGTGTGGCAGTTCCCGGTGGTGCTGCTGGCCGACGTGCGCTCGGTCGGCGTGCAGGGCGACGGCCGCACCTACGGCCACCCGGTGGTGCTGCGCCCGGTCTCCAGCGAGGACGCGATGACCGCCGACTGGTCGCGCCTGCCGTACGACCTCATCGCCCGGATCTCGACCCGGATCACCAACGAGGTGCGGGAGATCAACCGGGTCACCCTGGACGTGACGAGCAAGCCGCCGGGCACCATCGAATGGGAGTGAATCCCGCTATCTGCTGATCGAGGCCTCACCCTTACCGGGTGGGGCCTTTGATCACTTCTGGGGTAGGCCGAACGGCCGGTGCAAACTATTGCATAGCGGTGGAAACATGATCGTAAAATCGGACATCTTGTCGTGATCTTCTCGCCGGGGGAGAATGGTTTCTCGTGACCACCGCGCTGGAGCCGTTGCGGCGGATCGCCGCCTACGCCGTCATCACCAACGAGGCCGACCAGGTGCTTCTGGTCCGGGCCTCCATGCAGTCCGGTACGCCGGGCGTGTGGTCCCTGCCTGGCGGGGCAGTGGACCACGGCGAGCATCCCAATGACACCGTCGTCAGGGAGACCGCCGCAGAGACCGGGTTGAGCGTGGCCGTGACCGGCCTGCGCGACGTCCTTGCCGACATCCGGGCGCTGCCGCACCGCGGCGTCACCATCCACACCGACCGCGTGATCTACGCGGCCCGGGTTCGCGGCGGCGCGCTGCGGGAGCGCGTCGACCAGCCCACCGACCTGGTGCGCTGGCTCACCCCCGACGAGGCGGCGAAACTGCCGCTGCGGCCCTTCACGGCGGGCGCGCTGGGCATCACCGAGGCGGCGATCGACCTGCTGCCCGACGAGGTGCCCGACTTCCCGTCCTTCTTCGCCGCACCGGGCCCGGACGGGCTGCACCGCGCGCAGCGCTTCGCGGCGTACGCCGTGGTCACCGACCGCCTGCAGCGGGTGCTGCTGACCCGGATCGCGGCCAACTACCCGGGCGCGGGCAAGTGGCACCTGCCCGGCGGCGGCACCGACTACGGCGAGCAGCCCGGCGTCGCCCTGATCCGGGAGCTGGTCGAGGAGACGGGCCAGCGCGGCCGGCTCGGCGAGCTGCTCGGGGTGGCCAGCCACCGCGACCCGGCCTCGCTGGGCCCGGAGGGCTACCCCATCGACTGGCACGGCGTGCGGGCCTTCTACCGGGTCCGCGTCGACCGGGCCACCAAGCCCAAGGTGTACGACGTCGGCGGCTCGACCGCCGAGGCCCGCTGGGTCACCAAGGACGAGCTGGTCGGGCTCGGGCCGGAGGACGTCACCGAGGTCACCGCCGAGGCCCTGAAGGCGGCCCTGCTGACGAAGCCACCGGCCTGACCAGGAGCACGGCCGGGTCGTGGGCGCCCGATAGCCTGTCGTGGTGAGCGAGCGCAGCGAGCGAATCATGACGTTCGGTCATGCCGCCGACGAGCGCCGGCGAGGAGAAGGCATGCAGAAGCGGCGGCGTATCGGGGCCTACGGCGTGGCGCACGACGAGCAGGGCCGGCTGCTGCTGGTCCGCTCGTCGGCCAGGTCCAACTTCCCGGGTGTCTGGTTCCTGCCCGGCGGGGGCCTGGAGCACGGCGAGGACCCGGCGGCGGCCGTGGTCCGCGAGTTCCGCGAGGAGACCGGGCTGACCGCCCGGATCACGGGCCTGCGTGAGGTGACCTCCGACCTGGTCGAGTTCCCGTGGCGCGGGGTGCTGCTGCACCACGACCGCATCATCTACGACATGGCGATCACCGACGGCGAGCTCACGGTGGAGACCGACGGCACCTCCGACCTGCCGGCCTGGATCGAGCCGGCCCGGCTGGGCTCGCTGGATCTCATCCCGTTCGCGGCTCGCACGCTGGGCCTGGACGTCACCGGTCCCGCGAGCGGCCTGCGTCCGGCGTCGCCCGACGAGGCGGGGGAGATGGGCCCGGACGGGCGTGACCTCGGCGGCGCCCGCAAGGTCGCCCGCTTCGGGGCGTACGGAGTGGTCACCGACCCGGCCGGCCGGGTGCTGCTGTCGCTGATCGCGGAGAACTACCCGGGCGCGGGCAAGTGGCACCTGCCCGGCGGCGGCACCGACTTCGGCGAGACCCCGCCGATCGGCCTGGCCCGCGAGGTCTTCGAGGAGTCGGGGCAGGTCGGCGAGGTGACCGAGCTGATCCGGGTCAACTCGACGCACAACCCCGCCGCGATGGGCCCCGAGGGCGAGCCCTACGACTGGTACGTCGTGCGCGCCGTGTACCGGGTGGTGGTGCCGGAGCCCACAGTGCCGTCCGTCACCGAGGCGGCCGGCGGGTCCACCGCGCAGGCCCGCTGGTTCACCCCTGATGAGCTGGTCGATATTCCGCTGACCGAGTCGGCGCACCGAGAATTGCGACATATTTCCTGATTGCCGCTGTCGGGTAGACTCGGACGCTGACAAGACGAACAGCCCCCGGAGCGCTGCTGCCCTCCGACGGGCGGATTGCCCCCGTCAGCAGGGACGGCGCGTGAAGATCGCGCCGGGTATCGCCAAGGCACACGGACGTGTGCGATGGTGTAGGCCGCAAAAGCCGGTCGGTCCGCTGAGGCGGCGGAAAGGAACCGAAACCGGTATGGAGGGACGACACGTGCCGAGAGCCTTATGGCGTCGGCGTCGCTTGACGGACAGCCCGCGCCCTGCGGGCCGCCAGTGGACCGGCCGCTTGCGTGCCGGTGGCTCCTTCGCCCGGCAGATGCTGCTGGTGCCGGTGGGCCGCCTGCGCAAGGCTGATCACTCCGTTGCGACGAGCACCGCGCTGCCTGGCCTTGACCCGGTCGAACTGCGCGCCATCGAGCAGGCCGCCACGGCCGAGCCGGTGGAGCAGCCGACCCCGACGACGATCCCGCTGCTGCCGGGCGAGCGCACGCTCGACCGCCGCATCAAGTTCGCCCTGGTACAGGCCTGCACGCTGAGCAGCCTGCTGCTCGGCATGACCGCGATCTTCCTCGCGGTCACCCAGCAGAACCCGATGTACGGCGCACTGTGCCTGCTCGCCTGCATCACCTTCGACGGCCTCGACGGCGCCCTGGCCCGCAAGTTCGGCGTGGCCAGCCCGTTCGGCGTGCAGATGGACTCGCTGGGCGACATGACGTCGTTCGGCATCGCCGCACCCGTCGTCGTGTTCGCCACGCTGAAGGGCTCCGTGCCCACGCCGGTGCTGATCGCGGCCTGCGCCATGGTCGCCTGCTGCGCGGCCATCCGGCTGGCCCGGTTCAACGTCTCGCCGAAGGACGGCCGATTCTTCTGCGGCGTGCCGACCACCATGGCGGCGACCGTGCTGGCGGTGACCGTGCTGCTGAAGACCACGATGAGCAGCGCGCTGCCGGCCGGGGCGATGGTGTTCGGGGTGGTGCTGCTGGCCATCGCGATGGTCTCCAGCTTCCCGTACGCCAAGCTCGCGAAGGTGGTCAAGCTGCCGCCGACGCTGTTCCTGCTGCCGCTGGTCGGCCTGGTCTGGAACACGCAGGTCACCTTCGGCCTGCTGGTGCTGGTCTACCTGCTGAGCGGCCCGGTCATCTGGGCCCGCCAGCGCCGGACGGCCGCCCGCATCGCCTGACCACAGATCCACAGAGCGCCGCCCCGGTCCACTGGACCGGGGCGGCGCTCTGTGTGCCGCCCGTTCCACCGGGGTCGGTCACCCCGCTTCCCGCCCGCCGTTCACGGCGGTCCGCCGCGCCTGTCCTGCATAGACGGTGGCCTATTACGTCGAGTTCGATCTACGTGCAGTCGATGTAATAGGCCACCGTCTATGAAAAACGGACCGGGGCCGCTCCGCGTGATGCGGTCGGCCCCGGTCCGGGGGAGTGCGGGTGGTGGCGGGTCAGCGCAGGCGGGCGATGACCGTGGAGCCGCCGGAGACGCGGTCGCCGGGGGCGACCAGGGCCTCGGCCTTGTCGGCGGGCAGGTAGACGTCGGTGCGGGAGCCGAAGCGGATCAGGCCGAACCGCTCGCCCTTGGCCAGCAGCGCGCCGATCGGGGCCCGCTGCACGATGCGCCGGGCGATCAGACCGGTCCGCTGGGCGACCACGACCCGGTTGCGGTCCGGCGTCTCCAGCACGGTGTACGCCGCCACGTTGTGCTCCGCCTCCGGCTTCATGGCGTTGGCGTACCCGCCGTCCTCGACGAAGTAGTCGACGACCTTGCCGGCCACCGGTGCCCGGTTGACGTGCACGTCGAACACCGACAGGAACACCGCGATGCGCAGGAACTCCTCGTCGGCGAAACGCTCGTCGTAGATGTGCTCCACGCTGAGGACCCGGCCGTCAGCCGAGGCGACGACCGCGGTCGGGTCGGCGGGCACCTCGCGCTCGGGGTCGCGGAAGAAGGCGGCCACGGGGGCGGCCAGCAGCGCCGGGAGCACCCACGCCTTCGACTTGGGCCGGGTGGCCTTGAGGAACGCGGCCGCGCCCAGCGCGATGCCGGCCGCCGCGACGCCGTTGGAGTCGATGTTCATCGTGCCGTAGAGCGGCACGCTGGACGGGCGGAAGGCGGGGCTGAGCTTGGCGGCCACGGCCGGGTCGACGTCGGTGAAGCGCAGGCGGTGCACGCGCACCGGCGGGGTGTTGCGCAGCACCAGGTCGGAGCCGACGCCCTGGCGGGCCGCGATGCGGTCGAGCTCGTCGGTCGCGCCGCCGGACAGGCCCGGCAGCGCCACCGCGGCGATGATCAGCAGACCGCCCTCGGCGACGTACTTGCTCAGCTGCTCGACGGTGTTGCGCGCCTCCTCGCCGGAGCCGACCACCGGCTCGGCGACGATCACCAGCTCGGCGGCCTCGGCCGCGGCGAGGTCGTCGACGACCTTGACCCGCTCGGCCAGGAAGCTGCCCAGGGTGGCCAGGTGGCCCGCGACGCTCGCGTCGGCCGCGACCACGGTGAGCTTGTCACCGGGCAGCAGCGCGTCCAGCGCCTCGGCCAGCACCAGCGAGTCCGCCGACGCGCCGACCAGCAGGGCCGTCTTGGGGCCGGCGTGGCGGGCCAGCTCGGTGGTCAGGGTGCGGGCGGCGCGGTCGCCGATGCGGATCTGGCCGAGCGGGCCCAGCGCCGGTGTGCCGGGACGATCGGTCGGGTGCTGGCTCATGCCTTCTCCTCGCTGCGCTTGTCGGCGGCACGACCCGGACTGAGCCTCATGAAACGCTCGCTCATGGGAGGTGCTCCTCGTCGTCGTCGACCGGTGGTTCACCGGTCAGCATAGAGCGCCCCTCACCGCGGACTCGCGCGGTGAGGGGCGCTCGGTGGGGTCGGTGCTCAGTCGACGCGTTCGGGCTCCGGCTCGGCGGTGGTCGCGGCCGCCTCCGGGGCGGGCTCGACCGCGGCCGGGTCGCCGCCCCGCCGGGGCGACAGCGCCCCGAGCACGGCCAGCACGCCCAGGATGATCAGGCCGCCGGCGATGAACCAGCCAAGCGAGGGCAGCTCGACGTCGGTCACCTCGCCGACCAGGAAGGCGCCCGCCACGAGCAGGAAGACGAGGCCGAAGAACAGCGAGACCGAGTCGGTGCGGTGGTTCTTCACCGGATCACCTCCGCGTGACCGAGGTTGACGTCGAGTTTGAGGAGCAGCTTGCCGGGGCCCGCCTTGCCGTCGTCGCCGAGGCTGGTCTGGGTGTCGCGCTGCCCGGCCCCGCTGATGCTGCGGCCGAAGACGTCGGCGTCGGCGAGGTTGACCTGCGCGACGACGGTGACGTCGACGTCCGGCGGCACGATGACCTTCAGGTCGCCGCCGGTGATCTGCGCGGACACCTCGACGTCCTGGCCGGTCAGGTCGAGCCCGGTCAGGTCGAGCGTGGCCTCGCCGAAGCGGTGCTCGTACCGGTCGTGCAGCTCCTCCAGCGAGGTCGGCATCCAGGTCACGCTGCCGGCCTGGGTGCGCTCCCGGCTCCAGTCACCGGTCGCGGCGACCATCGGCAGCACCAGGGCGAGCACGATGCCGATCAGGATGTAGCCGCGCGCCCGGCCGAACCAGGCGCCGATGACCAGCCCGAGGCCCACCACGCCCAGCGCGGCGGCGACGTACGTGCTGCCCGGCACGGAGACGCCGGCCATGTCGGCCATCGCGAGACCGCCGAGCGCGACCATGGCCAACCCGAAGATCAATCGGCCGAGCCGCGACGGCTCCCGCTTCACCTTCGGCGCCTTGAGCGGAGGCGGCGGGGGCGGCGGGGCCGCGGGTGCGTACGGGCCGTGCGGGGCGAACGGGGGCCGGTAACCGGTGGGCTCCACCGGCGGCACGGGCACCGTCACCCCGCTGGGCATCGGCGCGGCGGCCGGCACGGTGACCGGCGCCGCGGCGTAGTCCGGGGGCAGGTAGGTCGCGCCGGGTCGGCTGCGCGGCGGCTGGCCGCCGGCCGCGTTGCGGCTCACCACGAGCGCGGCGATGACCAGCCCGATCGCGGCGATGACGGCGACCTCGAAGCTGTTGGTCACCGCCCCGATCATGATCACGGTGAGTACGCCGATCACCAGCGTCAGCGTGGACGAGGTGCCCGAGTAGCCGCGGCCGAACAGTGCCTCGACCGGCGACGAGCTGTCGCCCTCGGCCGGGGTGAGCAGCCAGGCCGCCAGGTAGACGACGATGCCCACGCCGAACACGGCGAGCACGCCGATCAGCACCCGCCACAGCAGCGGGTCGGTCTTGGTGGCGCGGCCCAGCGCGCCGCACACGCCGGCCAGGTAGCGGCCGTGGCGCGGCCGGATCAGGCCGTACGGCGCGGCCCAGGAGACGTAGGGGGACGACTCGCCCTGGGGAGGGGGTGGAGGGGGCGGAGCCTGTGCCGCGGGCGGGGCCTGCCCGGAGGGTGCCGCGCCGGGCGGCGTCGGGGTCTCATCGCTCATGCCGTCGATATTCCCGCTGAGCAGGCCTGACCTGCCTCAGGCGGCGACCCTGAGCGGACCCTGAGAATGTGCGGCGGCCCATCTCCGGGGCCTCACCCGTGGGCGATGGCGTCCACCTCGTGAAACCATCGACCCTGTGCAGCCCTCCGTGCCCGACTCCCCCCGCCTGACCCGCTCCCGTTCCGACCGCCTGGTCGCCGGGGTGGCTGGGGGCATCGCCGCGAACGTACGGCTGTCACCGACGCTGATCCGGATCGCCTTCGTACTGCTGCTGCCCATCAACGGCCTCGGCGCGCTCCTCTATGCCGCGTTCTGGGCCGTGCTGCCGGCCGGGCCGGGGGAGACCCGTCCCCGCTCGCTGTGGCGGCTGGCTCCCTTCGTGCTGGCCGGGCTGGCGCTGATGACGGTCAGCACGCTGATCAACCACAACGGCGGCATCGGGATGACCGTCGGCTGGCTGGTCGCCCTGGTCGCCGTCGGCGCGGGCATCATCTGGCACCAGAGCGACCCGGACCGCCGCCAGCGCTGGTCCGACGAGTCGCCGTCGGCCCCCTGGCTGGCCGCCCTCTCCGACGGGGACCGCCGGATCTACCTGCTGCGCTTCCTGGCCGGCGGGGTGCTGGTCGCGGTGGGCATCCTCGGCCTGGTCTTCCTCTACTCCCCGGTCGCCAACGTCTCCTGGGCCGACATGTGGCGGGCGATCGCGTTCGCGCTGGTCGCGCTCGCCGGCGTCGGCCTCGTGGCGGCGCCCGTGCTGTGGCGCACGCTGACCGCGCTGCGCGCCGAGCGCGAGGGCCGCATCCGCGAGCAGGAGCGCGCGGAGCTCGCCGCGATGGTGCACGACCAGGTGCTGCACACGCTGGCGCTGATCCAGCGCAACGCCGGCGATCCGGCCGCCGTGCAGCGCATCGCCCGGGGCCAGGAGCGCAGCCTGCGCAACTGGCTCTACCAGCCCACCGGCTCACCGACCGAGCATTTCGCCGCGGCGCTCCAGCAGGCCGCCGCGGAGGTGGAGGACACCTACGGCATCGCCGTGGAGGCGGTGGTGGTCGGTGACCGCCTCGTGGACGACAAGGTGTCCGCGATCGTGGCCGCAGCGCGCGAGGCGCTGGTCAACGCGGCCCGCCATGCCAAGGTCAAGACCGTGTCGTTGTACGCCGAGGCGGAACCGACCATGCTGAGCGTGTTCGTCCGCGACCGGGGCACGGGGTTCGACCTCAACGGTGTCGAGGAGCGGCGGCACGGCGTCCGTGGTTCGATCATCGGGCGCATGTCGCGGCACGGCGGCCACGCGGAGATCCGCAGCGAGGTCGGCGAGGGCACCGAGGTCAGGCTGACCATGGCGGTCACCTCGCCGAAGGAGCCGAAGGAGACGCCGGCATGAGCGGGCGGCAGAACCGGAACGAGGGGTGGGCATGACCGAGCGTGGCGAGGGAATCATGCGGCACGGGTCAGCTCAGGCACGTGACG
>NZ_JAAOTI010000013.1:0-194181 GCF_011297315.1 Catellatospora chokoriensis | reverse complement strand
CGAGCGCAGCGAGGGGTGGGCATGACCGAGCGTGGCGAGGGAATCATGCGGCACGGGTCAGCTCAGGCACGTGACGAGCGCAGCGAGGGGCGGGCATGACCGAGCGTGGCGAGGGAATCATGCGGCACGGGTCAGCTCAGGCACGAGACGAGCGCAGCGAGGGGCGGGCATGACCGAGCGTGGCGAGGGAATCATGCGGCACAGGTCAGCTCAGGCACGAGACGAGCGCAGCGAGGAGCGGGCATGAGCGGCGAGAACGTCAGCGGGCAGCGGTTGCGGGTGTTCCTGGTCGACGACCACGGGATGTTCCGGGCGGGCGTGCGGGCCGAGCTGGGGGCGCACGTCGACGTGGTCGGCGAGGCGGCGACGGTGGCCCAAGCCGTGTCGATGATCGGCTCGGTGGTCCCGGACGTGGTGCTGCTGGACGTGCACATGCCGGACGGCGGCGGCCGCGCGGTGCTCGACGCGGTGCGCAAGACCCAGCCGCAGGTGCGCTTCCTGGCGCTGTCGGTCTCCGACGCGGCCGAGGACGTGATCGGTCTGATCCGGGCGGGTGCACGCGGCTACGTCACCAAGACGATCTCCCCGGACGATCTGGTGGACGCGATCCGGCGGGTGGCCGACGGGGACGCGGTCTTCTCGCCCAGGCTGGCCGGGTTCGTGCTGGACGCCTTCGCCGCGCGCCCGGACGCGCCGGTGGCCGATCCGGAGCTGGATCAGCTGACCAACCGCGAGCGCGAGGTGCTGCGGCTGCTGGCCCGGGGGTACGCGTACAAGGAGATCGCCAAGGAGCTGTTCATCTCCATCAAGACGGTGGAGACCCATGTCTCCAATGTGCTCCGTAAACTGCAGATGTCCAACAGGTATGAATTGTCGCGTTGGGCAGCAGATCGACGCCTCGTGTAACTCTCGGTATCGCCCACAGGCTGGGATGCCAGTTACCATCTTGTTTCGTCCCTCGATCGACCAGTGCCTCAACCAGCACAAAACCCGCTGGTCAGAACGCCGCGCCGAGATGTGAAGCATTTCTTGACGGGATATCGGCGTCGTCCCGTCTCGGTAACGGGTTGGTATCAGGCCCTTCCGGCGCGTGCACACGGGGTGCGAAAGTGTGGCCACCTCACACCCCCTCGTGAGCGCCTGAGGAGGCACACGCATGCGTGGGATTACCCCATGGAAGGTGGCAGTCGGTCTGACCGCTGTCGCCCTGGCCGCGGCTGGTTGCACCAGCACGCCTGAGCCGGAAGCACCCAAGAACGACGGCTCGTTCATCATCAGCTGGAGCGAGCCCCAGAACCCGCTGGTGCCGGCCGGTACCTCGGAGACCCAGGGCGGCGTGGTCATCGACGCGCTCTTCACCGGTCTGACGAACTACGCGGCTGCCGACGCCAAGACCGAGATGGCGAACGCCGAGTCGATCACCTCCGCTGACGGCGGCACGACCTGGACCGTCAAGCTCAAGTCGGGCTGGAAGTGGCACGACGGCACCCCCGTCACCGCGAAGAACTACGTCGACGCGTGGAACTACGCGGCGTACTCGCCGAACGGTCTGATCAACGGCACGTTCTTCGGTGACATCAAGGGCTACAGCGACGTCGTCAGCGAGGACCCGGACGGTCCGGACAAGCCTCAGGTGGCCCCGAAGCCGGCCAAGGACAAGCTCGACGGTCTGAAGTTCATCGACGACACCACGTTCGAGGTGACCCTGAGCGGCCCGTCGAACCTGTGGCCGATCAAGGTCGGTTACTCGGCGTTCATGCCGCTGCCGGAGGCGTTCTTCAAGGACCCGGCTGCCTTCGGCCAGAAGCCGATCGGCAACGGCCCCTTCAAGCTCGAGTCGTGGAGCAAGAACGTCGAGCTGAAGGTCACCCGTAACGACGACTACCTGGGCGCCGACAAGCCGAAGGTGAAGGACGTCGTCTTCCGCGTCTACACCGACGACGCCGCCGCCTACGAGGACGTCAAGAACGGCACCATCGACTTCCAGCAGCAGGTTCCGTCGGCCAAGCTGGTCGGCGACCTGTACAAGACGGACTTCGGTGCGGACCGCTCGAGCAACAAGCCGGTCTCGTCGTCGGCCTTCATCGCGATGCCGACCTGGCTGCCGGGTTACAACGACCCGAAGGTGCGCCAGGCGCTCTCGATGGCGATCGACCGCAAGCTGATCGTCGAGAAGATCTTCAACAACACGCGCATCCCGATGAACGGCTGGGTCAACCCGAACATGGCCGGTTACAAGGACGGCTCGTGTGGCGAGTTCTGCACCTTCGACGCCGCCAAGGCCAAGGCGCTGTACGACTCGGCGACCACCAAGCCGAAGGAGATCTCGATCGCCTACAACGGTGACGCCTCGCACAAGCCGTGGGTCGACGCCGTCTGCAACAGCATCGCGACCGCCCTGCAGGTGACCTGCACCGGCAAGCCGTTCCCGACGTTCGGCGAGTTCCGGACCCTGGTCACCACCCAGAAGATGACGGGCATGTCCCGCGCCGGCTGGCAGGCTGACTACCCGCACATCGAGAACTGGCTGAACCCGCTGCTCAAGACGGGTGCCTCGTCCAACGACGGCAAGTTCTCGGACGCGGCGTTCGACGCCAAGCTGAAGGAGGCCGACGGCACCGCCGACCTCGCGGCCGCCGAGAAGCTGTACCAGGACGCCGAGGCGATGCTGCCGGCTCTCATGCCGACCATCCCGCTGTGGCACTCGTCGCAGCAGACCGTGTGGTCCGCGAAGCTCGCGACCGTCACCATCAACACCTTTGGCGAGCTGGACCTGGCCACCGTCACGGTCAAGTGAGCTAGGCACCGGATATGAACCGGCGTGCCGTGCCCGCGAGGGCCCGGCACGCCGGCGGGTCCGACCCCAGGTGACGCGGCGGGTGACCGCCGTGGCATGTGGGGTCGGCCCTATCTCGGCGAGGCTCAGTGAGGAGTAGTCATGGGGCGATATGCCCTCCGCCGTTTGCTGCAGGCGATCCCTGTCTTCATCGGCACCACCTTTCTCATCTGGTTCCTGGTGTGGGGACTACCAGGTGATCCTTTTGCGGGACGTTGCGGCGAACGGCAGTGCCCGGCCTCGTACGTCCAGTCCATGACCGACAAGTTCGGCCTGGACGACCCGCTGCCTGTGCAATACCTGAACTACCTGACCAACCTGCTGCGCGGCGAGTTCGGCCAGACCTTCAACGGCACCGAGATCGGCGACCTGCTGGCGCAGGCCTTCCCTGTCTCGATCAAGCTCGCGCTGGTGGCCGTCGCCGCCGAGGCACTGATCGGCATCACCGCCGGCGTGCTCACCGGCCTGCGCCGGGGCAGCTTCTTCGACAACCTGGTGCTGGTGTCGACCCTGGTCCTGATCGCCACGCCGATCTTCGTGATCGGCCTCGTGGCCCGCTACTCCCTGGGTCTGGCGTCGGTTTCGCCGGAGGCGCCCCTGGTGGAGCTGATCATCCCCGGTCTCATCCTGGGCAGCGGCTCGCTGGCGTACATCACCCGGTTGACCCGGGTGAACCTGGTGGAGAACCGGCGTGCCGACTACGTGCGGACCGCCGTCGCCAAGGGCCTGGCCCCCGGCCGCGTCACGGGTGTGCACCTGCTGCGCAACTCGATGATCCCGGTCGTCACCTGGCTCGGCCTGGACCTCGGCGCGCTCATGGGCGGCGCCATCGTCACCGAGGGCATCTTCAACATCCGCGGCATCGGCGGGCTCCTGTTCGACTCCATCAACCGCCGGCAGTCCGGCGTGGTGGTGTCGATCGTGGCGATCCTGGTGCTCGTCTACCTCATCGTCAACCTGCTCGTCGACCTTCTGTACGGGGTCCTGGACCCGAGGATCCGCTATGAGTAGCCCGGAAGTGGCCACGCCCACGGCCGAGGCCGCCCCGATGCCGGCGACCCCGGCGGTTGTGGAGTCGGCCCCCAAAAAGGACAAGCCGCGCAGCTTGTGGACGGACGCCTGGTATGAGCTGCGGCGCAAGCCGCTGTTCGTGATCTCCGCAATCATGATCACGATCTTCGTGCTGATGGCCGCGTTCCCGTCGCTGTTCAGCTCCGTCGATCCCCAGGCGGCCGACCTCAACCGGAGCCTGACCCCGCCCGACTTCGGCAGCTGGTTCCAGTTCGGCAAGCAGGGCCAGTTCGGATTCGACCTGCAGGGCAAGGACATCTATGCCCGGACGGTCTACGGCGCCCGCGCCTCGATCGTGGTCGGCCTGTCCGCGGTCATCGGCAACATGCTGCTGGGCGGAACCTTCGGCATCCTGAGCGGCTACCTGGGCGGCTGGACGGACACGCTGCTGGCGCGGTTCGGCGACATCTTCCTCGGCCTGCCGTTCGTGCTCGGCGCGCTGGTGATCCTGTCGACCTTCGCGCCGGTGCAGGACAGCCCGAGCGCGTTCCGCATCACCAGCCTGGTGATCATGACGTTCGTCGCGCTGGGCTGGCCGTCGTTCGCCCGCATCATGCGGGCGGCGGTGCTGTCCACCAAGCAGCTGGACTACGTGCACGCCGCGCAGGCGCTGGGCGCCCGGCCGGGCCGGGTCATCTTCCGGCACGTCCTGCCCAACGCCGTCGCCCCGATGGTGGTGGTCGGCACGATCACGCTCGGCGGGTACATCGGCGCGGAGGCGACGCTGTCCTTCCTCGGCGTCGGCCTGCGAGAGCCGGTCGTCTCCTGGGGCATCATGATCGGCGACGGTCGCAACTACATGGAGACCGCGCCCTACATCATGGCGTTCCCCGCCGCGTTCCTCGCCATCGCGGTGCTCAGCTTCGTCATGCTCGGCGACGCCGTGCGCGACGCACTCGACCCGAAGCTGCGCTAGGAGGCGTCGTGAGTGACATCAAGGTGAAAACGGCGCCGGTGCAAGGCGTCGACGGCCGCTCCGCAGGCCACCTGCTCGAGGTCGAGAACCTGCACGTCGAGTTCCGCACCCGGGACGGCGTGGCCAAGGTGATCAACGGTGTGTCGTACCACGTGGACGCCGGTGAGACGTTGGCGGTGCTCGGCGAGTCGGGCTCCGGCAAGAGCGTGACGGCGCAGACCATCATGGGCATCCTCGACACCCCGCCGGGCTTCGTGACGGGCGGTTCCATCCGCTTCCGCGGCAAGGACCTGCTCACCATGGGCAAGGACGAGCGCCGGCTGGTCCGCGGCGAGGGCATCGCGATGGTGTTCCAGGACGCGCTCTCGGCGCTCAACCCGGTCTTCACGGTCGGGTTCCAGATCGCCGAGCTCTTCCGCAAGCGGCGGGGCATGAGCCGCGCCGACGGCTACCAGCGCGCCACGGAGCTGCTGGACCTGGTCAAGATCCCGGCGGCGAAGACGCGCCTGAAGGACTACCCGCACCAGTTCTCCGGCGGCATGCGCCAGCGCGTCATGATCGCCATGGCGCTGGCGCTCGACCCCGAGGTGCTGATCGCGGACGAGCCGACCACGGCGCTCGACGTGACGGTGCAGGCCCAGATCATGGACCTGCTGGCGGAGATCCGCCGCGACCGGAACATGGGCATGATCCTGATCACCCACGACCTCGGCGTGGTCGCCGACGTCGCGGACCGGATCGCGGTCATGTATGCCGGCCGGATCGTGGAGCAGGCCGACGTGCACAACCTGTACGGCAAGCCCTGCCACCCGTACACGCTGGCCCTGCTGGACTCGCTGCCGCGCCTGGACCTCAAGGGCCAGGAGCTCAACACCATCAAGGGTCTTCCGCCCAACCTGCTGCGCATCCCCTCGGGCTGCGCGTTCCACCCGCGGTGCCAGATGGCGCGTGACATCTGCTCGACCCAGCGCCCCGCGCTGGTCGAGCTGGGTGGCGTCCGCTCCAGCGCCTGTCACTTCGCAGAGGAGCTGTACGGCCGTGAGTGAAGTGATTCTCGAAGTACGCGACCTGGTCAAGCACTTCCCGATCCGCCAGGGCATCGTCTTCAAGCGCACCATCGGGCAGATCAAGGCGGTCGACGGCGTCTCGCTCGACCTGCACAAGGGCGAGACCCTGGGCATCGTCGGCGAGTCGGGCTGTGGCAAGTCGACGCTCGCCAAGCTGCTGATGAACCTGGAGAAGCCGACCTCCGGTGAGGTGCGCTACCAGGGGCGGGACGTGCTGCGGCTCAACCCGGCCGACCAGCGCCGGCTGCGCCGCAACATCCAGCTCGTCATGCAGGACCCGTACACCTCGCTCAACCCGCGGATGACCGTGGGCGACATCGTCGGGGAGCCTTTCGAGATCCACCCCGAGGTCGCGCCCAAGGGCGAGCGGCGGCGCAAGGTGCAGGACCTGCTCGACGTGGTCGGTCTCAACCCCGAGCACATCAACCGGTACCCGCACCAGTTCTCCGGCGGTCAGCGCCAGCGCATCGGCATCGCCCGTGCTCTCGCGCTCAAGCCGGAGGTCATCGTCTGCGACGAGCCGGTGTCGGCACTCGACGTGTCGATCCAGGCGCAGGTGATGAACCTGCTGGACCAGCTGCAGAACGAGTTCAACCTGTCGTACATCTTCATCGCCCACGACCTGTCGGTGGTGCGCCACATCGCCGACCGGGTGGGTGTGATGTACCTCGGCAAGATGGTCGAGGTCGGCACGGACGACGACATCTACGTCCGGCCGACGCACCCGTACACGCAGGCTCTGCTGTCCGCGGTGCCGGTGCCGGACCCCACGGCGCGCCAGCGCAAGGCGGTCATCCGGCTGGAGGGCGACGTCCCATCGCCGGCCAACCCGCCGTCGGGCTGCCGCTTCCGCACCCGGTGCTGGAAGGCACAGGAGATCTGCGCGACGGAGCCGCCGCTGCTGCAGATCCGCCCCACCTCGGGGCACCCGAGCGCATGCCACTTCGCGCAGGAGCGGGACGTGGTGCACGCGGGGTAGGAGTGTCTCCCGGTGGCGAACGGTCAGGTGGGGTTGAGCCTCCGGCCGGACCGCCCGCCACCGGGTCAACATAGAGCAGGGCACCGTCCGCGTAGCGGGCGGTGCCCTGTGCATTCGGGCCCAGTCACAAGATCCACGCCCCGGCCTGCCTCCCACGGGCCCCACACCTGCCGCAACTCTTGAGGAGTCGCGGCATCGGCCGGCGGCGGTGGCTGCGACTGTTCAAGAGTTGCGCTCAGGGGGCGGCGCGGCGGCCGGGGTCAGAGCGGTCCGCGGCCGGCGCGGAGGATGAGCAGGGCGAGCTGGGTGCCGTCGGGGCCGAGTTCGGCGCGGAAGCGGTCCATGATCTCCCGCTCGCGGCTGAGCACCAGGCGGGTGCCGCCGGAGGCGACGCGGGTCTTGCCGACCTGCTGCGAGATCGCGGCACGCTCCTTCCACAGCGCGATGAGGGCGGCGTCGATCTGGTCGATGCGCTCGCGCATCGAGCTGATCTCGGTGGCTGCCTCCGGCGCGGTGGTGCCGGTCTCGTGGGCGATGGCGCTCATGTGGGACTCCTCGATGGGATTGTCGCTCACCAGTGGCCGGGACAAAAGGCGAAAGCCCCGGGCTCTGGGAGCCCGGGGCTTTCGTGAGGTCTGTGTGCTCAGGCGCGACCTACGACTGCCGGGTTCCCGGAGCCATAGGTAAAGTAGAACGCCTGGTTGATCACGTTGCCAAGTATGCCATGAATACCTCGCTGCGCAAGCACGTCGACCATCATGTGAGACCTTGATCTATTCAGGTGGTGGGTCAGCCGAGCTTGGTGATGCGGTTGGCCGGTCCCGGGGTGATCGGGCCGGTGGCCAGGTGCGCCACCAGGGCGTCGACGTCGAACCCAGGCGCGTAGACCCGGCCCGTGCCCGCGGTCAGCGCCGTGAAGTTGTCGCCGCCGTTGGCCAGGAAGTCGTTCGTCGTGACCTTGTAGCTGGCCGCCGGGTCGATCGGCGTGCCGTTGAGCTTCAGGTCGGAGACACGGCTGCCCAGCGGCAGGGTGCTGTCGTACGAGTACGTGAAGCCCGCCGAGATCTGAAGGATCTTGGTGGTGTTCTGGCCGGCGTGACCGGCGAACTGCTGCTCCAGCACCGCGTCGAGCTGTGCGCCGGTCAGCGACGCGGTCACCACCAGGTTGTTGAACGGCTGGACGGTGAACGCCTCGCCGTAGGTCACCTGGCCCGGGGCCTCGCCACCGGGCGAGTTCGCGAAGGTGATCGCGGCCCGGATGCCGCCCGGGTTCATCAGCGCGAGCTGCGCCCCGGCGGAGGCGGTCCAGGCCAGCTGGGCGTCGGCGATGACGTCGCCGAGCGGGCTCTCGCCGCTGGGCACGACGTCGCGGACGATGTCGGCGGAGACGCTGCCGACGATCCGGTTGGCCAGCGGCGCCACGGCGATGCGGTACTTGTCCGCGATCGTCTTGGCGGCCGGGTCGACCAGCGCGGGGTTGCGCACGAACACGCCCGGCGCGGTGGTCTGCCAGGTGCCGTCGGCGTTGCGCACACCGTTCTCGACGACGACGTTGTGCGCCTCGATCGAGGTGAAGGTGCGGCTGCGCCGGTCCATGTTCAGCGTGATGTCGGTGACCAGCTGCCCGTTGGTGCCGGCGCTGGTGACCACGACCGGCTTGCCCGACTTGTTGGGCAGCGAGCACGAGTAGAAGCGGTGGGTGTGGCCGGAGACCACGACACCGATCTCGTCGCGCAGCCCGGCCACGATCGGGGAGATCACGCCGGTGAAGCCGTCACAGGTGGAGATGTTGCCGGTGGCGCCCTGCTGGCCGCCCTCGTGCAGCAGCAGCACCTGCGCCTTGATGCCGAGCAGGCGCAGCAGGCCGCTCCACAGGTTCGCGGTCTCGACCTCGTCCCGGAAGTCGACCGTGGTGATGCCGGCCGGGTTCACGATGCCCGGGGTGCCCTCCAGCGTCATGCCGATGAAGCCGACCGGCACGCCGTCAATGATCTTCACGTCGACGGGCGGGAGGATGGGCAGCTTGGTGCGCTTGTCGGTGACGTTCGCGGCGAGGTACTGGAACTCCGCGCCGTCGAAGCCGTCCCCGGCGAAGCAGCCGTCGACCGGGTGGCAGCCGCCGTGCTGCATCCGCTTCAGCTCGGTGACGCCCTCGTCGAACTCGTGGTTGCCGACCGAGGTGACGTCCAGGCCGAGCTCGCTGAGCAGCTCGATGGTGGGCTCGTCGTGGAACGCCGCGCTGACCAGCGGGGTCGCGCCGATCATGTCGCCCGCGCCGACGGTCACGACCTCCTGGCCCGCCGCCTCGCCCTCGGCACGCAGCTTCTTGACCCAGTGCGCCAGGTATTCGACACCGCCCGCGGGGGTGCCCAGGACCGCCGCGCCGCTGCCGGTGGGCGGGTCGATGGCGCCGTGGAAGTCGTTGAACGCGAGCAGGTTGCCGTACGCCGCGTGGCCGGCCGGAGCCGCCGCGGCCATGTTGACCGACACGGGCGTGAGGGGTGTCCACGCCGGCGCCGAAGATGCGCTCGAACCGCTGCTCAGCGGGATCGTCGCGACGACGGCCACGGCCAGCGCCGGTAGCGCCAGGTGCCGCATCTTGCCTGCCCAGCCCCGAGAACGGGGGTGATTCATGGGGGGCCTCCAGAGTCGGCATCGCGCGGGGGTGCGCGATGATTTATGAAGGCATCCTTGCGTATGCGTTTCTGCCGCGCCACCGCCCATCGGTGACACCTGCACGACCGTCTCGCTACGGCCCGGTTTCACGCTCACCGGTGGCGGGCTGGGTCGATGTCGTAGGGGGCGCATAGACTCTCCAGACGATGCATGCGCTCTTCGATCTTCCCGAGATGACGCCGTCCGAGACGACGCCCGGGGGGACGCCCTCCGCCGTGAAACCGCCCGCCGAGAAGGCCTCCGGCGGCTCCTGGCCGCCCCAGGGCGCCTCGGGTCCCGTCGAGTCCGCGCCGCGCATCGCGGCGCTCCTGGAGGGCCTCAACGAGCCCCAGCGGGCGGCGGTGACCCACGAGGGCACGCCGCTGCTGATCGTCGCGGGCGCCGGCTCCGGCAAGACCCGGGTGCTGACCCAGCGCATCGCCTACCTGCTGGCCGCCCGCGGGGTGCACCCCGGCGAGATCCTGGCCATCACCTTCACCAACAAGGCCGCCGGTGAGCTGCGGGAACGGGTCGCACATCAGGTCGGCAACCGGGCCCGGATGATGTGGGTGTCCACGTTCCACTCGGCCTGCCTGCGCATCCTGCGCGCGGAGCACGAGCACGCCGGCCTCAAGTCGACCTTCTCGATCTACGACGCGGACGACTCGCGCCGCCTGATGCAGCTGGTCTCGCGCGAGCTGGACCTCGACCCCAAGCGCTACCCGCCGCGCAGCCTGGCCGCGCAGGTGTCGAACCTCAAGAACGAGCTGGTCGACCCCGAGGCGTTCAGCCCGCACGGGCCCGCCGAGCGCGTGCTGGCCGAGGCATACACGCTCTACCAGCAGCGCCTGCAGCAGGCCCAGGCGCTCGACTTCGACGACATCATCATGCGCACCGTGCACCTGCTGCAGGCCAAGCCCGAGGTCACGGAGAAGTACCGGCGGCGCTTCCGGCACGTCCTGGTCGACGAGTACCAGGACACCAACCACGCCCAGTACGTGCTGGTCAAGGAGCTGGTCGGGGACACCGGCGAGCTGTGCGTGGTGGGTGACGCCGATCAGTCGATCTACGCGTTCCGCGGCGCGACCATCCGCAACATCCTGGAGTTCGAGCGGGACTACCCGCAGGCGCGCACCATCCTGCTGGAGCAGAACTACCGCTCCACGCAGACCATCCTGTCCGCCGCCAACGCGGTCATCGACCGCAACAGCGACCGCAAGCCCAAGCGGCTGTGGAGCGACCAGGGCGCGGGCGAGCAGATCGTCGGCTATGTCGCCGACAACGAGCACAACGAGGCCGACTGGGTGGCCCGCGAGATCGACCGGCTCACCGACGCCGAGTCGGCCCGGCCCGGCGACGTCGCGGTGTTCTACCGCACCAACGCCCAGTCCCGGGTCTTCGAGGACATCTTCATCCGGCTCGGCCTGCCCTACAAGGTCGTCGGCGGGGTGCGCTTCTACGAGCGCAAGGAGGTCCGCGACGCGCTGGCCTACCTGCGGGCGGTGTCCAACGAGGACGACACGGTCAGCATGCGCCGCATCATCAACACCCCCAAACGGGGTCTCGGCGACCGCGCCGAGGCCGTGGTGGAGGCGCTGGCGGCACGTGACCGGATCTCCTTCGGGGCCGCGCTGCGGCGGGCCGCGCAGGCGCCGGGCATCTCGACCCGGGCGGTCAACTCGATCGGCGACTTCCTGACCATGATGGACTCCGCGCGCGAGCTGGCCCGCACCGCGCCGCCGGAGCAGGTGCTGGAGCAGTTGCTGACCGAGTCCGGCCTGCTGTCGGAGCTGGAGGAGAGCCTGGACCCGCAGGACGAGGGCCGGGTCGAGAACCTGCAGGAACTCGTCAGCGTGGCCCGGGAGTACGCCGAGCGTACCGCCGCCGCCGACGAGACGCCCACCCTGGCCGGCTTCCTGGAGCAGGTCGCGCTGGTGGCCGACGCCGACCAGGTGCCCTCAGACGACCCGGAGCACCAGGGCGTGGTCACGCTGATGACCCTGCACACCGCCAAGGGCCTGGAGTTCCCCGTGGTCTTCCTCACCGGCCTGGAGGACGGGGTCTTCCCGCACCTGCGGTCGCTCGGCGAGGTCAAGGAGCTTGAGGAGGAGCGGCGGCTGGCCTATGTCGGCATCACCCGAGCCCGCCGCCGGCTCTACCTGTCCCGGGCGGTGACCCGCTCGGCGTGGGGGCAGCCGCAGTACAACCCGGCCTCGCGCTTTCTGGAGGAGCTGCCGCCGGAGCTGCTCGACTGGAAGCGCACCGAGGGGGCGTACACCTCGTGGGGTTCGCGGGGCGGCGGCATCGGCGGCCGCGAGCGGGCCCAGGAGCGGGGGAGCGGCACCTTCGTGGGCGGCACCGCCCGCGCCGCGGCGCTCGCCAGCAAGATCGGCATCGACCCGAGCAAGCTGGCCACCGCGAGCGATCTGGCCGCGGCGCCGTCGCTGTCGGCCGGCGACCGGGTCAACCATCAGCGCTACGGCCTGGGCCGGGTGCTCGCCGTGCAGGGCGCGGGAGCGCGCGCCCAGGTCCAGGTCGACTTCGGCGACCAGGTGCTCTGGCTGGTCCTCCGCCACGCCCCCCTTGAGAAGATCTGAACCCACGCCTGCGCCGACCCGGCCTTGATCGCCGGTTCGTGCCGGAAGTGCGGCTCGACGCCGCTTTCCGACACGAACCGCCGATCATCGGCGCGAGCGGGCGGGCGTGGCCTCGGGTAGACACACGTGTGGGCTCGGATCTGGTGATCCGAGCCCACACGTGTTCGGGGGTGGGGTTTCCGCTGGGGTACGCGGTGCGCGGGTGGCGCACCGGCGTCCGGGGAGGGTGCGGGTCAGCAGTTGATCGGCACGCCGCGGGCCTTCAGCCACGCGCTGGGCTCGATCTGGTTCCACATGCCCTTGTGCACCTCGAAGTGCAGGTGGGGGCCGGTGGAGTCGCCGGTGGAGCCCTCGTAGCCGAGCAGGTCGCCGGCCTTCACCTTCTGGCCGATCTGCACCGCGTCGCGGCTCATGTGGGCGTAGTGGGTGAAGTAGCCGTCGCCGTGGTCGACGACCACGGAGATGCCGTAGCCGCTGTAGGCCCAGCCGTTGCTGAACACGGTGCCGGGGCCGACCGCGCGGATCGGGGTGCCGGCGGGCTCGGCGAGGTCGACGCCGGCGTGCATGACGCCCCAGCGCTGACCGAAGCAGGAGGTGACCTGAGCGCCCGGCATGGGGCTGCCCCAGGTGGGGCGGACCTTGACCGGCGCGGCGGCCTTGGCCTTGGGCACCGAGGTGCCGGCCTTCGCCTTGCTCTGCGCGGGCTGGGCCGCCTTGGGCGTGACCGCCTTGGCCTTCGGCGCTGCCTTGGGCGCCGCGAGCTGGGTCTTCGCCGTGGTGCGCGCGGAGCGGTCGGCGCGTTCCGCCGCCGCCTCACGGCTGACCGTGGACGTCGCCGCCACGGGGGTGACCTCGGTGGGTCCGTTGTCGATGTTGGCTGCGACCAGGCCTACAGACGCGATGCCGGCCAGTGCCGCGACGGCCACGACATGACGCGAGCGGCCGCGGAGGCCGCTTCGGATCTTGTCACTGACGATGTCGTACTGGGCGCGGGCTGCCTTGAGGAGTTCGGTACTGCTGCCTTGCATGAGGTGGGAACCTCCGGGTCTACGTTGACACGGGCTCGAGCTATGTTGCCTGGTCAAAGCAGGTATGGCCAGCTCGGCCAAAAGCCGGATCGGACATGCATGCCGATAGCACTCGGGAGTTATGTCCCCTTTACGTACCCGGGCCTACCCTGAGTCCCGTCAGGGTCGAGTGACGTGTGCCACCGGATTCCGGTGACCGGGGCCACCGCCGGGCACGGCAGAACACGACAAAGCCGCCCGGATCTCGCGATACCGGGCGGCTTTACGGAGGAAAATCAGCTCACCGAGCCGTCGTAGGCCTGTTCGATCTCCAACTCGAGGTCGACACCGTGCGACTTGAACCACGGGATGGGGTTCACCGCGACGTCGTTCACGTGGATCTCAAGGTGGACGTGCGGTCCGGTGGAGTGGCCGGTGCTGCCGGAGATGGCGATGATGTCGCCCGCCTTGACCCGCTGGCCTTCCTTGACCATGAGGCGGCTGTTGTGCCCGTATGTGGTCTTCAGGCCGTTGCCGTGGTCGATGATCACGTGGTTGCCGTAGCCGCCGTTGTAGCGGGCCAGCACGACGATGCCCTCGTGCATCGCGGCGACGGGCGTGCCCTCGGGCACGGCGATGTCGACGCCCTTGTGCGCCTTGCCCCAGCGCTGACCGAACAGGGAGGTCAGGCGGTAGTCGTGGTTCGGCAGGACCCACGCGTTCGGGGACTGGGCGATCGAGGTGCTGAGCGAGCGGTCCTCGCCACGGCCTGCGCGTTCGGCGGCTTCGAGGCGGGCCCCGCTGAGTTCGGAGGCGGCGGTGTCGCCGACGAGAGCGTCGGTCTTCGCGTCCTTGATGCCGGCGCCGGCACCGAAGGCGACAACCCCTGCACCGACGAAGGCGGTCGTGACTACAGCGAGGTATCTGCTGCGGGGCGGGGCGGGAGCCCGTCGGCGGCCGCGGTAGCGGTCACCCTCCCGTAACAGTGTTGGCCTGTATTGCACGTACAGCCTCCGTCATCGGTGGCGCCGCTGGTTGCCGCGACGCTCTGTCACCCATTTTTGGATGGCACATCTTTGGGGATTTCTCGTTGCGCTGCGGCACAACTTAACCAACCCGTAGGGGTAGGCACAAGCTCCTGTCCGGCATCTCTTCGCTATGAGTGCGACTGTCCGGCCCGACTTGCCCGATAGCGACGCTATTTGTCGGGAATGCGAGACCTACGGAGAGTAGCGATGCGCGGGGCAGCGCGTATATATAGGTGTCGCGGACAGAGACCGCTGGACCGCTGGCAGTGAGCGCCGGTGGGTGGGTTACCGTTCGTTAAGGTCAGTACGGCGGAGAGGTGAGCACTGATGGGCACTCGTATTCGCGTGGTCGTCGCCAAGCCCGGGCTCGACGGGCACGACCGGGGCGCGAAGGTGGTGGCCAGAGCCCTGCGCGACGCGGGTATGGAGGTCATCTACACCGGCCTGCACCAGACGGCGGAGCAGATCGTGGAGACCGCGATCCAGGAGGACGCCGACGCGGTCGGCCTGTCCGTGCTGTCCGGCGCGCACATGACCCTCTTCCCGCGGGTGGTCGAGCTGCTGCGCGAGCGCGGCGCCGGCGACATGGTGGTGTTCGGCGGCGGCATCATCCCCGACGCGGACATCCCCGAGCTGGAGCGGCTCGGTGTGGCGAAGGTGTTCACGCCCGGCGCGACGACCCACGCCATCGTCGACTGGGTGCGGGCCAACGTGGCGACCGCCCAGCCTGCCTGACCTCATACCCCTGGAAGATCCGCACCCCCGCGCCGGACCGGCCCGGGGGTGCGTGCGCGCTCCGGACGACCTCACGGAAACGCAGAAAGGGAGGAGCCGGACGCACCCCTCACACGTCCGGCTCCTCTATGCACGATGCCCCGCCGCCACCCCTCGACCGACAGGGCATCGGCCGTTTGTGTCATCCTGCCTCGGCCGTTCCGGCCTCAGCTCTCTGACATCAGACTCAACGATGGCCGGTGGCCGGGGTTACGGGCATTCGCAGGGTCACCGAAAAGAGTGACGGGCTGCTAGGTTCACGCGCCATGACCAGCCCTGACCCCATGGCGGGCACCCCCGCCCCCGCGGCCGTCCCGACGCTGCGGCAGCTCATCCCGGCGGGCCTGCCGGTGTCGGTGCAGCTCGCCGGCACCTGGCGGCATCTGCTCGCGCACCGCCGCGGCGAACTCGTGATCATGACCCTGCTCTCCCTCTTTATGCTGCCCACCGGGGTGTACCTGCTGCTGCACAGCCAGGAGACGGTGCACAGCGCCAAGTACGGCGACATGAACAGCGGCATGGTCGGGCTCGGCGCGCTTGTGCTCGTGCTGGGCCTGCTGGCGTGGCTGCCGGTCTCGGTGGTGCGCCAGCTGCGCCCGGTGCAGCTCGCCGCCGACGCCGACGGGGTGTACGTCCGGCCCCTGCTCGACAAGGCCCGGGTGCTGCACCTGCCCTGGGCCGACGTCGAGGCGGTGTACGTGCGCAACTGGCACGGCCCGCAGCTGTGCGTGAAGCCCCGCGACTCCCGCATCGAGCCCCAGTTCAACCTCGCGAAGCAGGGCAACGTGGAGAACCGGGCCGGCACCGCCCTCGCGCAGCGGCGGCGGACGAAGAAGCTGGGCACCAACATCCACGTGCCGATCGCCGCGGCCCCGGGCACCCCGGCCGAACTCCTCGCCGCGCTGCGCTACCAGGCCGCCGGCCGGGTGCCGGTCGAGATGCTCGGCTGAACGCCTGCCACCAGGCCGTCCGGCACCGCACGGCGCCCTTCGGGCCGGGCCGGTGCCGGACGGCAACCGGTGTGCAGTTGGGCACACCGGGCGGTCGTGCCGATACGTTGTGCTGACCGACCGTTAGGCTGCGCGGAAGGCCCAGCCAGCGGAGGATGGGCAATGGTCCCTACGCGTCGCAGCGGGCGTCCAGCCCGCGACGCCATGGGCTGGACACGAAGAGGTATCGGTGGACCTGTACGAGTACCAGGGGCGCGATGTCTTCGAGAAGCACGGCCTGCCCGTGCTCGCCGGTGGCGTCGCCGAGACCCCGGAGGAGGCCCGCGCCATCGCCGAGCGGCTGGGCGGCCGGGTCGTCGTCAAGGCGCAGGTGAAGGTCGGCGGCCGGGGCAAGGCCGGCGGCGTCAAGCTCGCCGCCGACGCGACCGAGGCATACGACCGCGCGAACGACATCCTTGGCATGGACATCAAGGGCCACACGGTCCACAAGGTGATGCTGGCCGAGACGGCCGACATCGTCGAGGAGTACTACTTCTCCTACCTGCTCGACCGGGCGAACCGCACCTTCCTGTGCATCGCCAGCGTCGCCGGCGGTATGGAGATCGAGACCGTCGCCGAGGAGCAGCCGGAGAAGGTCGCGAAGATCGCGATCGACGCCAACCGCGGCGTCGACGAGGCGCTGGCGCGTGAGATCGTCACCGCCGGCCACTTCCCGGCCGAGGTCGCCGACCAGGTCGTGGACATCGCGATCAAGCTGTGGCAGACCTTCCGGGCCGAGGACGCGACGCTGGTCGAGGTCAACCCGCTCGCGAAGATCAGCTCCGGCAAGGTGCTGTGCCTGGACGCGAAGGTGACGCTGGACGAGAACGCCGGCTTCCGCCACGCCGACCACGAGGCGCTGGAGGACAAGGCCGCGGTCGACCCGCTGGAGCAGGCCGCCAAGGCCAAGGACCTCAACTACGTCAAGCTCGACGGCGAGGTCGGCATCATCGGCAACGGCGCGGGCCTGGTCATGTCCACGCTGGACGTGGTCGCGTACGCCGGTGAGCAGTTCGGTGGCGTCAAGCCCGCGAACTTCCTCGACATCGGCGGCGGCGCGTCCGCGGAGGTCATGGCGAACGGTCTGGAGATCGTGCTGTCCGACCCCGCGGTCAAGAGCGTGTTCGTCAACGTCTTCGGCGGCATCACCGCGTGCGACGCGGTCGCCAACGGCATCGTGCAGGCGCTGGCCATGCTGGAGGGCCGCGGCGAGTCCGTGACGAAGCCGCTGGTCGTACGCCTCGACGGCAACAACGCCGAGGCCGGTCGCGCGATCCTCGACAGCGCGAACAACCCGCTCGTGCAGCGAGTGGACACCATGGACGGCGCGGCCAAGCGTGCCGCCGAGCTCGCCGCAGCGGGGAAGTGACACTGACATGGCTATCTGGCTCACCAAGGACTCCAAGGTCATCGTTCAGGGCATGACCGGCTCCGAGGGCTCCAAGCACACCCGCCGCATGCTGGCCGCGGGCACCCAGATCGTGGGCGGCGTCAACCCGCGCAAGGCGGGCACCTCGGTCGACTTCGACGGCACCGCGGTGCCCGTGTTCGGCTCGGTGGCCGACGCGATGAAGGAGACCGGCGCGGACGTCACCGTCATCTTCGTGCCGCCGGCGTTCACCAAGGACGCCGTCGTCGAGGCGATCGACGCGGGCATCGGCCTGGCCGTCGTGATCACCGAGGGCGTGCCGGTGCACGACACCGCCGCCTTCTGGGCGCACGCCGTCGAGACGGGCAACAAGACCCGGATCATCGGCCCGAACTGCCCCGGCGTCGCGTCCCCGGGCGCCAGCAACGCGGGCATCATCCCGGCCGACATCGCCGGCTCCGGCCGCATCGGCCTGGTGTCGAAGTCCGGCACGCTGACCTACCAGCTCATGTACGAGCTGCGGGACATCGGCTTCTCGACCGCCGTGGGCATCGGCGGCGACCCGATCATCGGCACCACCCACATCGACGCGCTCGCGGCCTTCCAGGACGACCCGGAGACCGAGGCCATCGTCATGATCGGTGAGATCGGCGGCGACGCCGAGGAGCGCGCGGCCGAGTTCATCAAGGCGCACGTGACCAAGCCCGTCGTCGGCTACATCGCCGGCTTCACCGCCCCGCCCGGCAAGACCATGGGCCACGCGGGCGCGATCATCTCGGGCTCGTCCGGCACCGCCGACGCCAAGAAGGCGGCGCTGGAGGCGGCCGGGGTCAAGGTCGGCAAGACGCCGTCGGAGACCGCCCGCCTGATGCGCGAGGTCATGTCCGGCCGCTGAGGCCGTACGCACGTAAGACGGTGGGCGTCCTCCCGGCTCGGGAGGACGCCCACCGTTCGTTTCGGTCAGTAGCCGCCGCGGTGGTTGTACATGTTGCCGCTGAACGCGCCGGCGACGCAGGCCAGGATCACACCGATCACCGCCAGCGCGGTGAACGCGATGCCCAGCCAGAAGGCGACCTTGCCCAGCGTCTGGTCCTGGCCGCGCTCCCGGGCCTCCTTCATGGACAGCCAACCGAACAGGATGCCCAGCGGCGCGCAGCAGAACACGGCGACGACGATGCCGATGATCCCGTAGATCATCGCCAGGTCCTTGCCGCCGCCCGAGGCCGGCGGCATGCCGTAGGGCGGCGGGCCCGGTGGCGGCGGTGGTGGTGGCGGCGGGTTGAGCGGCGGCGGCGCTGGTGGCGGGGTCACCGGCGGCGGCTCGTACGGCGGCAGCGGGTCGTTCGTCATGGGTTTCCCCTATCCCGACTAGTTCAGTTGAACTTCATCCCGCCGCTGGAGTAGCGGATGCCGTAGATGATGTTCCAGATGATGCCGATGACACCGACGGCCATCGCGATGTAACCCAGCGTCGGCTTCTTGCCGACCTTCTTCGCCTCCTGCACCGACAGCCAGCCCAGGATCAGGCCGATGAGGCCGCAGCAGCAGAGGCCCAGGACGATGCCCAGCACGCCGTACAGCGTCACGCGGTCGCCCTTGCCCGGCATGCCCGACGGTGTTCCGTAGGGCGGCGGGCCCGGCGGCGGTGGCGGCACGGGCGGTGGTGGAGGCGGCGGCGGCACTGACGGCGGTGGCGGTGTGTAGGTCACGACAAGCCTCCTCGAGGAACGACCTTGTTCGCAGCGTATCCCTCCTAACTCGCATATCGGGTCGAAATGGCCACGGGGTAGGGTTCATCGTCAACCCGGCTCGTTTGTGGTTAGGTAGCGCCTGATGACGGAGCAAGGTGAGTCCCTCGGCGTGCAGCCTGAGCTGCGGCGCGCTGCGCCCGGCGAGGGTTCGGACGCTTATTCGCGGTCGTCTGGGGACGGTTCGCGTCCCGCCGCGCCGGAGGCCCGCGCGTCCGGCACGGATCCGTCCGAACGCGATGCCGCCGCACCGGAGCACGCCCGCCGCGACACGCCCGGCAGCTCGGCCGAAACGGACACCGACGCGAGCCCCGGCGCCCCGGCTACCGAAACGGATACACCCCGGCACTCAGGCGCGGACGCGAGCCGCCGCGATGCCGCCGACCCGGCGCACCGCGACGTCGCCGACCTGGACGGGGGCGGTCGCGACGTCGCCGACCTGGCCGCGGCCGAGCCGGACCGCACCAGCGGCTCCGCCGACGCCGATGCGGACTCCGGGTTCGCCGACGATCCGGCGCTGGGCACCCGGGACACCGTCAAGATCGATCTGGCACACCTGGCGGCGCGGGAGACGGTCAAGATCGATGTGAGCCGCCCCGTGCCGCGGGAGCCGCTGGACGACGAGCTCGCCACCATGGAGACCGTGCTGCTGCCGCGCGGCCGCCCGGCCGGCGCGCTGCGCCCGCGGGGCGCGCCGCTGCCGGTGGCGGCACTGGTCAACACGGGCTGGGCGACGCTGCTGGTGCTCGGACCGCTGATGCTGCTGACGGTGGCCGCGCGGGCCGCCGAGGGAGCCGTGGACTGGGGGCTGTCGCTGCGCCTGGTGCTGGCCGCCTGGCTGCTCGGGCACGGCGTGCCGATCACCGTGCCGGTCAACGGCCAGCTGGGCACGATGGAGCTGGCGCCGCTGGCGCTCACCGCGTTCGCGCTGTGGCGGGTCAACCGGGCCGGGGTGCACACGACCCGGGCGATGGGAGCCCAGGGCAGCGGGTCGATCCGGCACGCGGTGCTGGGCACGCTGGCCGTGGCAGCGGTGTACGGCTGCTTCGGGGTGCTCGCCGCCGCGCTCACCGATGGGCCGGGACTGTTCGTGACCCCGTGGCGCGCCGGGCTGCACTTCGTGGTGCTGGGTGCGGTGGGGGGTGCGGCCGGGGTGCTGCGCAGCGGCGGCGTGCTGCGCCGGCTGGCCCGGCGTACGCCGGTGCTGCTGCGCGACGGCGTACGGGCCGGCGTGGTGGCCGCGCTGCTGGTGCTCGCGGTCGGCGCGGGCGCGGTGGGCCTCGCGGTGGCGATGAACGGGACCCAGGCCACGCACGACCTCGCCGGGTTCTCCACCGGGGTGCTCGGTCAGGCCGGGCTGACCCTGCTGAGCCTGGTGTACGGGCCGAACTTCGCCGTCTGGGCGGCTTCCTACCTGCTCGGCCCGGGGTTCGCCGCGGGCACCCTGCCGCTGACCCACCTGCCGGTGTTCGCCGGGGTGCCGACCGGCCCGCTGCAGGGGCTGGGGTGGCTGCTCACGGTGCTGCCGCTGCTCGGCGGCGTGGCCGCGGCGGTGCTCATGGCCCGGCGGCGGCTGCGCCCGCGCCGGTCCCGGCTCGGCGACGTGCTCACGCCCCAGCCGCGGTGGCTGCGCCTGTGCGGCTCGGCGCTGACCGCCGGAGTGGTTGCCGGGGTGCTGCTGGCCGCCGCCGCGTACGCGTCCGGCGGGGTGCTGCCGGTGACCGGTCCGGTGCGCACCGGACCCGTGGTGTGGCAGGTCGCGGCGATGGCGGCGCTGGTGGTGGCGTTGGGCGGTCTGCTCGGGGTCGCCGGATCCTGGGCGGTGCACGGTATGCGGAAGGAAACCGATGGGCGGCCCGCCGTGCGGACCGCCCGTCAGCTGGTGCAGTAACGGCTGATCACATGCCCGCGGCGCCGTTGGCGCCGAGGACGAAGAAGTTGAGCGCGCAGCAGACGCAGACCAGGGCCCACGCGACGCCACCGATGATGAGGGCGAGCTTCGACCACTTCTTGGACTCGGCCGCAGCGGCCTGGGCGCCCGCGTAGTCGCCCGCCTGCAGCAGCGGGTTGACCTTGTTGGCGTTGATGATGGCCGGGATGGCCAGCGGCCAGAACAGGAAGATCGAGACGATGGACATCGTCAGGTTGTTGTCGATCTGCGGCTGCTGGGAACCGTAGGTCATGGAGACTCCAGGGGTGTCGGGGTGGTGGCTCGGAGTGAGCCGTTGCCAAACGTGCGGAGTCTAATAGCAAGTTGTGACGGATGTGACTGGTGGGACAGCTGATAACAGCTGTCCCACCAGTCGACACGAGTGGATCAGTTGAACTGCTGGTACTGGTCGTAGATCCGGTCCTGCCAGCCCGTCGCGATCCCGCAGATCGCAGCGACCATGGCGATGACGCCCAGCGCGATGGCGACCCAGCCGAGCCACGACATCGATGCCGCGCCCTTCTTCACCTTGTTGAGGTGCATGGCGCCGAGGATGACCGCCGGGATGCCGCCGATGAACGGGGCGCCGTTGAGCCAGGGGCAACAGCAGCAGCCGGTGCCGATGATGCCGCAGGCCAGTGCGATCCAGCCGAACAGGTTGTTCTGCCCGCCGGCCTTCTGGTAGACGGTGCCCTGCGCCGGGCCCAGCGGCGGTGGCGGCGGCGGTCCCCCGATCGAGGGCGGGGGCGGCGGGGGCGGCGGCAGCGGGGTGCCGGACGAGCCGTACACCGTCCCGCCGCCCGAGCCGTAAGGGCCGGCCACCGGCGGGGGAGGCGGCGCGGACGCCGGGTACGGCTGTTCCGCGGGCTCGGGCCAGCCCGGCGGCGTGGGCGTGCTCGCCCCGACCGACGGCGGCGGGGGCACCGGCGGCATCGGTGGGGGCGGGCCGGGCGGCGTGGGCGGGGAGGGCGGGACCGGCGGCGTCGGCGGGGTGGGCGCGGTCGGGTCGCTCATGGCGACCGGCGGCGCGAACTCCGGCGCGGGCGGCGGGTTGAACGGGTTGTCCACGCTGGTCGGCGGCTCCGGGGCGGCCGGCGGCTCCGGCCAGACCCCGCCGGCGGTGCCCGGTGCGCCGGTGGACGGCGCGGTTGGTTCGGGCACGGACGGCGGCTCCCGGCCGGCCGGCGGTTCCGGCTCATGGCCGGCAGCCGCGGAGGCCGGCTCAGACTCGGGTGACCAGGTCGCGCCTTCGGGGGGTGCGGGAACCGGCTCGCTCGGCGGCGGCGGCACATCGGGCGAGGGCGGAGCGGGCGGCTGCTCCTCGCGCGACGGCGGCTGCGGCGGCCACGACGGCGGCTCCTCCGGCGTCTCCGGTGGCTTCGGCGGTTGCGTCAAGATCGGCTCCTCGCGTTCGGCAGAGCGTGCGGGGTGACGGCACCCGGCTGGCCGGGCGGGGTCGGCACGTTCTGGAATGCAGTTCTTCGCCCAATATCTACTTTATTTGCGGGTTTGTCGGGCAAAACGCCGTAAGTGCCCGCCGCACCCGACGCGAGCAGCGCCGAGGCTGCCCGATAGGGTGCAGAGGTGACCGCTCGCCTCGTCGTCCTGGTCTCCGGTTCCGGTACCAACCTCCAAGCTCTGCTCGATGCCTGCGCCGACCCCGCATACGGGGCGGCCGTCGTCGGCGTCGGCGCGGACCGCCACGGCATCGCGGGCCTGGCCCGTGCCGAGGCCGCGGGAGTGCCCACCTTCGTCGCCCGGGTCCCGGACTTCGCTACCCGGCAGGACTGGGACGAAACGTTCACCGACCTGACCGCGGCGCACCAGCCCGACCTGGTGATCGGCGCGGGCTTCCTCAAGCTGGTGGGCAAGGCGTTCCTGGACCGGTTCGGCGGACGTTATGTCAACACCCACAACGCGCTGCTGCCGGCGTTCCCCGGCATGCACGGCCCGCGCGACGCCGTCGAGTACGGGGTGAAGCTGGCCGGCGCGACGCTGCACTTCGTGGACGGCGGCGTGGACACCGGGCCGATCATCGCGCAGGTCGCGGTGCCGGTGCTCGACGACGACACCGAGGACACCCTCTCCGAGCGCATCAAGGACGCCGAGCGCGGGCAGCTGGTCGAGTACGTCGGCCGGATGGCGCGCCACGGCTGGACCGTCAACGGCAGGAAAGTGATCGTCGGCTGATCGACCGTGCTCCCGCGCCGCGACGGCCGGGGACGGACGCGACAGCGTGCGGCGAGCGGACCACGGGGTCGGCAGCTCAGGCCGGCCCTGAACGTAGCGAGGAGAAGGTGTGAGCGAGCCTGGCGAGCGAATCATCAGGCTGGTGGCTCATGCCGCCGACGAGCGGAGCGAGGAGAAGGTGTGAGCGAGCCTGGCGAGCGAACCATAAGGCTGGTGGCTCATGCCGCCGACGAGCGGAGCGAGGAGAAGGCATGACCACGGGTGAGCGCAAGCCCATTCGACGCGCGCTGATCAGCGTGTGGGACAAGACCGGGCTGGAGGCCCTCGCCGCGACGCTGCGGCGGCACGGGGTCGAGATCGTCTCGACCGGCAGCACGGCGCAGCAGATCGAGACCACCGGCTCGCCGGTGACCCGGGTCGAGGAGCTGACCGGCTTCCCGGAGACCCTGGACGGGCGGGTCAAGACGCTGCACCCCCGGGTGCACGCGGGCCTGCTGGCCGACGTGCGCCTCGACACGCACCGCGCGCAGCTCACTGAGCTCGACATCGAGCCGTTCGACCTGCTGGTGTCGAACCTGTACCCGTTCTCCGAGACGGTGGCGTCGGGCGCCTCGACTGACGAGTGCATCGAGAAGATCGACATCGGCGGTCCGGCCATGGTGCGCGCGGCGGCCAAGAACCACGCCAACGTCGCGGTGGTCACCTCGCCGGCCGACTACCACCTGATCGCCGCGGCACTGGAGTCCGGCGGTTTCTCGCTCGGCGAGCGCCGCGCACTGGCCGCGCGCGCCTTCGCCGACATCGCCGACTACGACATCGCGGTGGCGAACTGGTGCGCCCAGGAGCTGGCCCCGGCTCCGGCCGAGGGCTTCGCCTGGCCGGAGTACGCCGGGCTCGGCCTGTGGCGCAGCAACGTGCTGCGCTACGGCGAGAACCCGCACCAGGCGGCGGCGCTGTACATCGACCCGTCCGCCGCGCCCGGCCTGGCCCGCGCGCAGCAGCTCGGCGGCAAGGAGATGTCCTACAACAACTACATCGACGCCGACGCCGCCTGGCGCACCGTGCACGACTTCGAGGGGGTGCACGCGGTCGCGGTCATCAAGCACGCCAACCCGTGCGGCATCGCGATCTCCACGGTCTCGGTGGCCGACGCGCACGCCAAGGCGCACGCGTGTGACCCGGTCTCGGCGTACGGCGGCATCATCGCGGTCAACGGCGAGGTGACCGCGGAGCTGGCCAAGCAGATCGCCGAGATCTTCACCGAGGTCGTGGTGGCCCCCGCGTACGCGCCGGAGGCGGTGGAGATCCTCACCGCGAAGAAGAACCTGCGCGTGCTGCTCGCCCCGGCGTTCCGGCCGAACAAGGTCGAGCTGCGGCAGGTGTCCGGCGGCATGCTGGTGCAGACCCGTGACGACTTCGGCGCGCCGGGCGACGACGCGGCCAACTGGCGGCTGGCCACGGGCGAGCCCGCCACGGCCGAGCAGCTCGACGACCTCGAGTTCGCCTGGGGGGCGATCCGGGCCGTCAAGTCCAACGCGATCCTGCTGGCCAAGGACGGTGCCAGCGTGGGCGTGGGCATGGGCCAGGTCAACCGGGTCGACTCGTGCCGCCTGGCGGTCTCCCGGGCCGGCGACCGGGCCCGCGGCTCGGTGGCCGCCTCGGACGCGTTCTTCCCGTTCGCCGACGGCCTGCAGATCCTGCTGGACGCGGGCGTGACCGCGGTGGTGCAGCCGGGCGGCTCGATCCGCGACGAGGAGGTCATCGCCGCGGCGAAGGCCGCCGGCATCACCCTCTACCTGACCGGCTCCCGCCACTTCGCCCACTGAGCGCAAGAAGGAAGGGCGCCTTCTCAACGAGTTGAGAAGGCGCCCTTCCTTCGTTTCGGCTCTTGCGGGTGGCGGCTGGGTCAGCCGACAACCTGGCGCAGCTCCGCGAAGTGGCACGCGCTCGGGTGCGGGTCCACGCCGCGGCGGATGAGCAGGGGCTCCTCCACCGAGCAGCGCTCCTGTGCCTTCCAGCACCGGGTGCGGAACCGGCAGCCCGACGGCGGGTTGGCCGGGGACGGCACGTCGCCGACGAGCCGGATCACGTCGCGGTGGGCGCGGGCGTCCGGGTCCGGCACCGGCACCGCCGACAGCAGTGCCTGGGTGTACGGGTGGGTCGGCCGCTCGTAGATCTCCGCGTCGGTGCCGACCTCGACCATCTTGCCGAGGTACATGACGCCGACCCGGTCGGAGATGTGCCGCACCACGGACAGGTCGTGCGCGATGAAGATGTAGGACAGGTCCAGCTCGCCCTGCAGCTTCTCCAGCAGGTTGATGACCTGGGCCTGGATCGACACGTCCAGCGCGGACACCGGCTCGTCGCAGACGATGATCTCGGGCTTGAGGGCCAGCGCGCGGGCGATGCCGATGCGCTGGCGCTGTCCGCCGGAGAACTGGTGCGGGTAGCGGTTGATGTGCTCGGGGTTGAGGCCCACGAGCTCCAGCAGTTCCTGCACCCGGCGCTGGCGGTCGCCCTTCGGCGCCACCTCGGTGTGGATCTCGTACGGCTCGCCGATGATGTCGCCGACGGTCATCCGCGGGTTCAGCGAGGTGTACGGGTCCTGCATCACCATCTGGATGTTGCGGCGCATGCGGCGCAGCTCGGAGCCGGACACCTTGAAGATGTCCTTGCCCTTGAGCATGGCCCGGCCCGCGGTCGGCGTCTCCAGCCGCATCAGCAGCTTGGCCAGCGTCGACTTGCCGCAGCCCGACTCGCCCACGATGCCCAGCGTCTCGCCGCGGTGCAGCTCGAAGCTGACCCCGTCGACCGCCTTGACCGCGCCGACCTTCTTCTTGAAGAGGATGCCCTGGGTGATCGGGAAGTGCTTGACCAGGTTCTCGACCCGCAGCAGCGGCTCGCCGGCGGGCCGGGAGGCCGCGACGTTATCAGCGGAGTGTGCCATCGAGCATCTCCTTAGCGAAGTGGCACGCGCTGGTCCGGCCGTGGCCGAGGTCCAGCGAGCGGGGTGTCTCGGTGGTGCAGACCGCCTTGGCGTACTTGCAGCGCGGGTGGAACGCGCAGCCCGTCGGCGGGCGCATCAGGTTCGGCGGCAGGCCCTTGATCGTGGCCAGCTCGGTGCCCTTGGAGTCCAGCCGCGGGATCGAGTCGAGCAGGCCCTCGGTGTACGGGTGCGCCGGGTGCTTGTAGACGCTGCGCACGTCCGCGTGCTCGACGATGCGGCCCGCGTACATGACCGCGATGCGGTCCGCGACGTCGGCGACCACGCCCAGGTCGTGCGTGATCAGGATCAGGCCCATGTCGAGGTCGCGGCGCAGGTCCCCGAGCAGGTCCATGATCTGGGCCTGCACGGTCACGTCGAGCGCGGTGGTCGGCTCGTCCGCGATGAGGACCTTGGGGTCCATGGCCAGCGACATCGCGATCATGACGCGCTGGCGCATACCGCCGGAGAACTGGTGGGGGTAGTCCTTGATCCTGGCCTTGGCGGCCGGGATCTTGACCAGGTCCATCAGTTCGACGGCCCGCTTCAGCCCGTCCTTGCGGGACATGCCGGCACGGGTGCGCAGCGTCTCGGAGATCTGCCAGCCCACCGGGAAGACCGGGTTCAGGGCCGACAGCGCGTCCTGGAAGATCATGGAGATCTCCTTGCCGCGCACCTGCCGGCGCTTCTCCTCCGACATGGCGAGGAGGTTCTCGCCCTTGTAGAGGATCTGGCCGCCGGGGATCTTCGCCGGGGGCATGTCCAGGATGCCCATGATCGCCTGCGCGGTCACCGACTTGCCGGAGCCCGACTCGCCCAGCACGGCCAGGGTCTCGCCCGGGTCGAGGTGGTACGAGACGCCGTTGATCACGCGGGCGACGCCGTCGCGGGTGTGGAACTCGACGTAGAGGTCCTTCACCTCGAGCAGGTGACGACCGCTGCCGCCGGTGGCGGGAGAGGAGCTGACGTGGATGTCGGTCATGTTGTCACCGCAGCTTCGGGTCGAAGGCTTCGCGGATCGCGTCGCCCAGGATGATGAAGGCGAGCACGGTCAGCGCCAGGAACGTCGACGGCACGATCAGCGGGACGGCGTTCTCCCGCATGTAGAGCCGGGCGGTCGAGATCTCGATGCCCCAGGACTGGGCCGGCGGCCGCAGGCCGATACCCAGGAAGGACAGCGTCGCCTCGGCGGCGATGAACGAGCCCAGCGCCATCGTGATGATCACGATGAACGGCGCCAGCGAGTTCGGCAGGATGTGCCGCCACATGATGCGGCCGCTGCCCGCGCCCAGCATCTTCGCGGCGTGCACGTAGTCCTGCTGCTTGGCGGTGATCACGGAGGAGCGGATGACGCGGGCCGCCGTGGTCCAGCCGAGCAGGCCGAGGATGGCGATCAGCGCGAGCAGGATGGCGGTCTGGCCGCCGCCCGCGTTGGTGACCCGCTTCATGAACACGATGCCGGCCAGCAGCAGCGGCAGGCCGAGCACGATGTCGATGATCCGGGAGACGACCCCGTCCCACCAGCCGCCGAAGTAGCCGGAGGTGATGCCCAGCGCCATGCCGAGGAGCCCGGCGAGCAGCGCTGCGCCGGTGCCGACCAGCAGCGAGTTCTTGGTGCCGTAGATGGCCTTGGCGAACACGTCGCAGCCCTGCACGTCGTACCCGAAGATGGCCGCGCCGGACGGTGCGCCCATGCGGTTGCGCAGCGCGCACGTGGCCGGGTCGGCCGAGGTGAACAGCGACGGGAAGGCGGCGATCAGCAGGATCAGCGCGACGATCACGAGCGCGACCCAGAACAGCGGACGGCGGCGCAGCTCGCGCCAGGCGTCCGCGCTGGCGCTGCGGGGCTTGGACACCTCAAGGGTGTGCGGCTGGCCGGGCGCGTTCGGATCGCCGGCCGGTCCGGGGGTAGCCGTGTGCAGCTCGGTCGCGGCCACGGACTCGAAGTCGGTCATGTCAGGAACCTCTTACTCGTACCGGATGCGCGGGTCGAGCACCGCGTAGAGCAGGTCGACGATCAGGTTGGCCACCAGGAAGACGATCACCAGCACGCTGACGATGCCGATGACCAGCGGGGTGTCCTCGGTCTTCAGCGCGCGGGACAGCTGGAAGCCGACGCCGGGGACGTTGAAGACGCTCTCGGTGACGATCGCGCCGGCCATCAGGCTGCCGAGCTCGACGCCGAGGAAGGTCACGATCGGGATCAGCGAGTTGCGCAGCACGTGGATGCCGATCACCCGGCGGCCGGGCATGCCCTTGGAGCGGGCGGTACGCACGAAGTCGGCGCGCAGGTTCTCGCTGACCGAGGCGCGGGTCAGCCGCATCGCGGTGGCCACCGACAGCGATCCCAGCACGACGCCGGGCAGCACCAGCTCGTACCAGGTCGGGCTGCCGCTGGCCGTGGTGGGGAAGAGCTTCCACTGGATGGTGAAGAGGTACTGCGCCAGCGGCGCGAGCACGACCGACGGGATGCCGATCACGATCAGCGTCAGGACCAGGGTCGCGTTGTCGAAGATGCTGCCGCGCCGGATGCCCGCGATGACGCCGGCGGTCACGCCGAAGATGATCGTGACCAGGATGGCGATGAGCGCGAGCTGCATGGTGACCGGCCAGGCGTCCAGCAGGATGTCCTTGATGGGACGTCCGGTCAGCGTGGTGCCGAAGTCACCGTGCAGCAGGTCGGTCAGGTAGTTCCAGTACCGGACCAGGAACGGCTGGTCCAGTCCGTACTTCACGGTCAGCTGGGCGCGCTGCAGGTCGGTGACCGGCTTCTCGCCGGCCAGGGCCTGGATGGGGTCGCCTCCGGTCAGGTACATCAGCGAGTACACGATGAGTGTGGTCGCGATGAACACCATGATCATCTGGAGGAAGCGCCGCACAAGATAGCGGAACATCGTCGATTTCTTCTCTCACCAGGCAGCCCGATTGGCACGAAATATCCGTGTTCTTCGTACCATGGGGCCGCGGTCGACGTGGTGGTGGTGCGCCTGGTCCGGTCGGGGATCGCCGGGGGCGAGGGGTCAGGGCGCGGTGGTGGTGCCGGCCCAGGGGACCGGCACCACCACCGTCAGTCGACCGTCAGACTTCAGCTGACAATCTGGATCTTGTTGAGGTCGACCCGGTTGAACAGGTCGATGTGAACGTCCTTGACCTTGGTCGAGGAACCGAAGACGTTCTGGCCGAAGCGCAGCGGAAGGACCGGCATCTCCTGGGCGAGGATGTCCTCGGCCTGCTGGTACTTCTTGATCGCCTCTTCCTGGGTCGGCGCCGCCGAACCCTCCTTCAGCAGGTTGTCGAAGGTGGGGTTGCTGTAGCCGTAGTAGTTCGAGGAACCACCGGTGGAGTACAGCGGGCCGAGGTAGTTCTCCATGGACGGGTAGTCCATGACCCAGCCCATGCGGAACATGCCGATTTCCTTCTTCGCCTTGGCCTTGGTCAGCAGGTCGGCGAACTTGGCCTCGGGGGTGCCCACGCACTCGACGCCCAGGTTGGCCTTGAGCTGGTTGCAGGTCGCGTCGACCCACTCCTGGTGGCCACCGTCGGCGTTGTACGTGATGTTGATCGACTTCGGGCCGTCGTTCTCCGTGTAGAGCTTCTTGGCCTCGGTCGCGTTGAACTCGCACGCCGCACCACAGGTCTTGTCGCGGTAACCCGCGACGACCGGGGAGACGAAGGAGTAGGCGGCCTTCTGCGAACCCTGGAAGACCTTGTTCGCGATCTCCTCGCGGTCGATCGCCATGGAGATGGCCTTGCGGACCTCCGGCTTGGCGAAGCGCTTGTCGAAGGTCGGGAACGCGAGCACCTGCAGCGTCGACGCCGGGCTCGTCTGGTAGCGGTCACCCAGGTCGCCCTGCGCCGTGGACAGCGCGGCGGTCGGGATCTGCTTCACCACGTCCAGGTTGTTGGCCTGGAGGTCGGCGTACTCGGCGTCGCTGTTCTGGTAGATCTTGAACAGGGCGCCGCCGATGCTCGGCTTGGTGCCGGCGAAGCCGTCGAACTTCTCGACCTCGACCTGGGCGTCGTGCTGCCAGGTGCCCTTGATCTTGAACGGGCCGTTGCCGACGGGGGCGTCCTCGTAAGCCTTGGCGATCACCAGCGGCGAGGCGGTGACGCTCTCGAACGCGGAGTTCGGCAGGGGGTAGTACGCGGTGTAGCCCAGCTGCGACTTGAACTCGCTGAACGGCGCGCTCAGGGTCACGGTGAAGGTCTTGTCGTCGACCTTCTTGAGACCGGTGAGGGTGGTCGCCGTGGGGGTGGCCTTCGCGTCGGCGGGGTTGAGGTCCTTGTAACCCTCGACCTTGTCGAAGAAGTAGTTGTTGTCCTGGGCGTTCGGGCCGTAGGCCGCGTAGTTCCAGGCGTTGATGTAGCTGTCGGCGGTGACCGGCTCGCCGTTGTGGAACGTCCAGCCGTCCTTCAGCTTGATCGTCCAGGTCTTGTTGTCGGTGGTGCTGATCTCCTGCGCGGCCACCTCGAAGGGCTTGTTGGCCTCGTCGAAGTCCACCAGGGGGGCGAACAGCGCCGCCAGCACCTGGGAGCCACTGGTCTCCGAGGTGTTGGACGGGATCAGGTGCTTCGGTTCGGCGATGCCGATGGAAACCACACCATTGGGGTTGGCGCCACCCGAGTCGCTGCCACCGCTCTTGCCACAGGCCGACAGGCCCAGAGTGACAGCGAGCGGGAGAGCAGCCCAGGCTGCGAGCCTACGGACCTGCATTGAGCCTCCTCATCTCCTACGTCACACCTCACAACGGCAGGCTGACCAGCCGTTGTCACGCAGTGCAACGTCCGGCAAAGGTAGGACGAAGCCGGGCTTGGCACCAAACCCACGAGTTGCAGATTCGCAACAGTCTACGGGTGGAGTACTTGCGGATCGCGTCCAGATTCTGGTATTAGAGAGCCGCCTGCCATATGAGCGGAACTAAGTCAGTATGCCCGATTCGGAACGTGACCAGGGCAATAGTCGCCGGTCACATAGTGGGACGGTCGGCAGCCCGATTTAACCCGTTATGGCGTCCCGGATGCTGGAAGATCCTGCAACCAAGGCCACGCGGTGATCTATCCCACTGTTACCCACAGTTAGTTGCGCAGCTAAGGGGCCAAATGATCGACGGCGGTCATCGCAGCCGCTAGCCCCCAGCGCGTCATGATCCTCGAATTTGCCTGGCAAACGGGCGTATCGCCACGGCGCATACGCCCCATTGCCCGGCAAGTCGGTCGATCATGAACGGTCCGCTCGGGCCGCGAGCCGGACGGTCGGCAACGGATGTCCTGGTTTCGGGTGATCGAAGCGGGGATGGCAGGATCGACGGCATGACGGCGACGATCCTCAACGGCACCGAGACCGCGGCGGCGATCAAGGCGGATCTGCGGACGCGGGTGGCCGCGCTGCACGCCCGCGGCATCACCCCGGGTCTGGGCACGGTGCTGGTCGGCGACGACCCCGGCTCGCGGTGGTACGTCAACGGCAAGCACCGCGACTGCGCCGAGGTCGGCATCGCCTCGCTGCGCCATGACCTGCCCGCCGACGCGAGCCAGGCCGATGTGGAGCGTGCCGTCGCCGAGCTGAACGCCGACCCCGCGTGCACCGGCTACATCGTCCAGTTGCCACTGCCCAAGGGTTTGGACGAGCAGCGGGTGCTGGAGCTGATCGACCCGGAGAAGGACGCCGACGGGCTGCACCCGATCAATCTCGGCCGGCTGGTGCTGGGCGTGCCCGCACCGTTGCCGTGCACCCCGCGCGGCATCGTCGAGCTGCTGCGCCGACACCACGTGCCGATCTCGGGCGCCGAGGTCTGCGTCGTCGGCCGCGGCGTCACCGTGGGCCGCCCGCTGGGCCTGCTGCTCACCCGGCGCACCGAGAACGCCACGGTGACCCTCTGCCATACCGGCACCAAGGACCTGGCCGCGCACACCCGGCGGGCCGACATCGTGGTGGCCGCGGCGGGGGTGCCCGGCATCATCACCGCGGACCTGGTCCGCCCCGGCGCGGCCGTGCTCGACGTCGGCGTGTCGCGGGTGGAGGGCCCGGACGGGAAGAAACACATCGTCGGTGACGTGCATGCGGGCGTCTTCGACGTGGCCGGGTTCGTGTCGCCGAACCCGGGCGGGGTAGGGCCGATGACCCGCGCCATGCTGCTGACCAACGTGGTCGAGAAGGCCGAGTCCGCGCTCTAGCCCACATCGGCCGCACCCGACAGGCCGTCGATAGACGGTGCGGACTATGGTGCGGATCGTTACACCTTCGTCACAGGGCTGTGCTGGTTACCACCAGACATCCGCCAGCAGGGAGTATGTGCCAATGGGCAAGAAGGTCACCGTCGTCGGCGCCGGTTTCTACGGCTCGACCACCGCGCAGCGCCTCGCCGAGTACGACGTCTTCGAGACCGTCGTGCTGACCGACATCATCGAGGGCAAGCCCGAGGGTCTCGCCCTGGACCTCAACCAGTCCCGCTCCATCGAGGGCTTCGAGACCAAGGTCGTCGGGGCCACCACGGGTGTCGACGGCTCGGGCTACGAGGCCATCGCCGGCTCCGACATCGTCGTGATCACCGCCGGCCTGCCGCGCAAGCCCGGCATGAGCCGCATGGACCTGCTCGGTGTCAACGCCAAGATCGTCCGCGGGGTGGCCGAGCAGGTCGCCAAGCACGCGCCCAATGCCGTCGTCATCGTGGTGTCCAACCCGCTCGACGAGATGACCGCGCTGGCCCAGATCGCCACCCAGTTCCCGAAGAACCGGGTCATCGGCCAGGCCGGCATGCTGGACACCGCCCGCTTCACGCACTTCGTGGCCGAGGAGCTGAACGTTCCGGTCGGCTCGGTGAAGACGCTGACCCTGGGCTCGCACGGCGACACCATGGTGCCGGTGCCCTCGCGCTGCACCGTCGACGGCAAGCCGCTGTCCGACCTGCTGCCCGCTGACAAGATCGAGGAGCTGGTCACCCGCACCCGCAACGGCGGCGCCGAGGTCGTGGCGCTGCTGAAGACCGGCTCGGCGTACTACGCCCCGTCGGCCGCCGCCGCCCGCATGGCCAAGGCCGTGGCGGAGGACTCCGGCGAGGTCATGCCGGTCTGCGCGTGGGTCGACGGCGAGTACGGCATCTCCGGCGTCTACCTGGGCGTCGAGGCCGAGATCGGCGCCACCGGCGCCCGCAGGGTCGTCATCACCGACCTCACCGAGTCGGAGCTCGCCGGCCTCAACGAGGCAGCCGAGGCCGTCCGCGCCAAGCAGGCCGACGTAGCCGGCCTCTGAGCCAGAAGAAGGGCACCTTCACCTCGCCATGCGATGTAGAAGGTGCCCTTCTTGACGCGTGCGGGCTTGCGCGCGCGGGTGTCGGATGTGGGCGTTAAGGTGTCCGGCATGGCATTGGACCTGCTCGAACTGCTGCCCGCTGAGTGGCGCGACGTGATGAAGCCGCACCTGGACCTCGACGCCACGGCGAAGCTGTCCTCCTTCGTGGAGGCCGAATACGCCGCCGGTCCGGTCTTCCCGCCGCAGGAGGACCTGTTCACGGCGTTCCGGCTGACCTCGCCCGCGCACACCCGGGTGCTCATCCTGGGGCAGGACCCCTACTTCAAGCCCGGCCAGGCGCACGGCCTGAGCTTCAGCGTCCGCCCCGGCGTGACCGTGCCACCCAGCCTGCGCAACGTGTACAAGGAGCTCAAGGACGACCTGGGCGTCGAGCCGCCGCGCAACGGCGACCTCACCGGCTGGGCCGCCCAGGGCGTGCTGATGCTCAACGCGGTGCTCACCGTGCGCTCGGGCACCCCGAACAGCCACGCCAACCAGGGCTGGGAGGCGTTCACCGACGCCGCGATCAAGGCCGTGAACGACTCGCCGTACCGCGTGGTCTTCGTGCTGTGGGGGTCCTACGCCCGCAAGAAGGCCGTCCTGGTGCGCAACCCGCAGCACGTCGTGCTGGAGGCCGGGCACCCGAGCCCGATGAACCCGAAGGGGTTCCTGGGCAGCAAGCCCTTCTCGCAGATCAAGGCCGCCCTCCAGGAAGCCGGCCGCGGCGAGATCACCTGGAGCTGACCGCGCCCGTTCGGCTACAAGATCGCTGTTTCCGGTCGAGAACTGCAGTCCCCGGCGCAGTTTCTGACCCGAAACAGCGATCTTCGTTTGTCATCCGAGGGCCGTGACAAGGGGCACGGCACCCTGGCGGTTGCGGCAGCTCCATCTGGCAGTACGCTCGTACTGCTAAACGAGACCGCCGCCCGGCCTTCCGCGCCGGACGCCGAAGGTTTTAAGGAGCGCCCTCGCGATGGCGAAGATCAAGGTAAACAACCCGGTCGTCGAGCTCGACGGCGACGAGATGACCCGGATCATCTGGAAGCAGATCCGGGAGCAGCTGATCCTGCCCTACCTCGACGTGGAGCTGGAGTACTACGACCTGGGCATGGAGCACCGCGACGCCACCGACGACCAGGTGACGATCGACTCCGCGAACGCCATCAAGCGGCACGGCGTGGGCGTCAAGTGCGCCACCATCACCCCGGACGAGGCCCGCGTCGCGGAGTTCGGCCTGAAGAAGATGTGGAAGTCGCCGAACGGCACCATCCGCAACATCCTCGGCGGCGTCGTGTTCCGCGAGCCGATCATCATGAGCAACGTGCCGCGCCTGGTGCCGGGCTGGACCAAGCCGATCGTCATCGGCCGTCACGCCCACGGCGACCAGTACAAGGCCACCGACTTCGTGGTCCCCGGCCCGGGCAAGGTCACCATCACGTACCAGCCGGCCGACGGCTCGGAGCCGATGGAGCTGACCGTCGCCGACTTCCCCGACGGCGGCGTCGCCATGGGCATGTACAACTTCGACGAGTCGATCCGCGACTTCGCGCGCGCCTCGCTGCGGTACGGCCTGGACCGCAACTACCCGGTCTACCTGTCGACCAAGAACACCATTCTCAAGGCGTACGACGGCCGGTTCAAGGACATCTTCGCCGAGGTCTTCGAGAACGAGTTCAAGGCCGACTTCGAGGCCGCCGGCATCTCCTACGAGCACCGCCTCATCGACGACATGGTCGCCGCGGCCATGAAGTGGGAGGGCGGCTTCGTCTGGGCCTGCAAGAACTACGACGGTGACGTGCAGTCCGACACCGTGGCGCAGGGCTTCGGCTCGCTCGGCCTGATGACCTCCGTGCTGATGACGCCCGACGGCAAGACCGTCGAGGCCGAGGCCGCGCACGGCACCGTCACCCGGCACTACCGCCAGTGGCAGAAGGGCGAGAAGACGTCGACCAACCCGATCGCGTCGATCTTCGCCTGGACCCGTGGCCTCGCGCACCGCGGCAAGCTGGACGGCACCCCGGCGGTCACCAACTTCGCCGACACGCTGGAGCAGGTCATCATCGAGACCGTCGAGGGCGGCGCGATGACCAAGGACCTCGCGCTGCTGATCTCGCGCGACGCGCCGTGGCAGACCACCGAGGAGTTCATGAACACCCTCGACACCAACCTGGCCCGCCGCCTCGGTGCCTGATTTTCGCCGGGAGCCGTCTCCTGCCTTGCCTGCGATCGTTTGACCAGGTGAAACAGCAGAAGAATCCCGCCTGAAAGTCCCTTCCCAAACAGTGCCGACCCGCAGTCCGCGGGTCGGCACTGTTTTTGCGCGCCACGCGCACCCGGCCGTGGCCGTCCGGCGCCGTGCCGGCTAGGGGGTGCGGAGCCAGACGGGGCCGTCCGGGGTGTCGCGCAACTCGACGGAGGCGGCGGCCAGCGCGTCGCGTACGTGGTCGGCGGCCGCCCAGTCGCGCTGCTCGCGAGCCTTCTCCCGGATCCCGATCAACGCCTGCACCAGCGGCGTGAGCAGGGGTGTCGGGTCAGCGGTGCCGGCGAGCGCGCCGAGCCGCACGATCATGCCGCGGAGCAGGCCGTGCGCGTGCTCGCCGGAGTCCGAGGTGAGCGTGTCCGCGCCCCAGTCGGTGATCGCCTGCTCCAGTTCCAGCACCGCCGCGACGCAGCCGTCCGCATCCCGCTCGGCCAGCGCCGTGGAGAACAGCGCCTCGGCCTCGTCGGCCGCCTCCCGCAGCGTGGCCGCGCCCCGCCGGGCCGCGAGCCCGCCGCCCGCCCGGCCCTCGGGCCCGCCGCCGTCGCCGCTGCCTGCCGCAGCCTCGCCCGCTGCGCCGTCGGCGTTAAGAAGGTGCCCTTCCGCTACGTATTCCGTTAAGAAGGTGCCCTTCCTTTCTTCGGTGGGGAGGGGGAGGACGGTGCCGGAGGGGTAGGAGGTGCTGCGGCCGCGGTGGCGGAGGGTGACGGTGCCGTTGCCGAGGACGGTGGCGGTGCGGGCGTCGAGGTCGCAGACCAGGGCGGTGTGCTCGTCGACGCCGATGATCACCGTGCCGTCGGGGAGTTCGCGTTCCAGGTGGGCCAGGCGGGGTTCGCCGAGGTAGCAGAAGCGGGTGTCGTGGTGCCCGCCCTCGGCGTTGTCGTAGTGCGGGATGACCACCGCCGGCACGCCGGTGAGCTGCTCGAACAGGTTCAGGCCGGGCTCCCAGCGCGGGTCGGCGCCAGCCTTGTAGATCTCGTACACGGGGATGGTGTGCGAGCCGAGGGTGAGCGCGGCGGCGCTGGCGAAGACGAGCACCTCGGCCTGGACGAGCAGGGACGGCAGCTCGGTGTCGCGCCACTGGCGCAGGGCGTACGTCGGCGAGCCCGGCCCCGCGAAGATCCAGTTCGCGCCGCGCAGGGCGGCCAGCGCGCGTTCGCGGTCGAGGCCGGGCGCGGGGGTGCGGCGCCAGGAGACCACGTCCACGGCACGCCCGACGCTCTGCGCGAAGTAGCCCACCGCGCGTGCGCTGATCTCGTCCGCGTTGAGCTGGAACCCGTACGGCGTGTCCAGCAGGGCCGCCCGCGCTTGCCCGCGCAGCGCGTCGAAGAACTGCCGGTGCGGCTTGATCATGGTGGGGGTGGTCTCGCCGGACCCCATGACCACGAGCAGTTTCGTCACGTCGCCTCCTTGCGCCGGTCGCGGGGGTTGGCCGGGAGCCGCGTCGATCGCCGGGTCGCCAGGTGGGTGGGGTGGCGCCCACCCGGATGCGTCGCCGACCGGTCATGGTGAGCGGGTCTGCCGCGATCGCGGCGGGTCATCGGGCGGCCAGGGTGAGCAGGTCGGCGGCGATGCTGTCCGGGTGCTGGGCGTGCAGGTCGTGGTCGGCGCCGGGATACCAGCGCACGGTCGCGTCGGGCAGCGCCGCCGCGGCCCGGCGCACCGTGTCGGCGCGTTCGTCCTGCGGGCCCAGTGCGGGCAGCAGCAGCGCGGGCACGGCGACCAGCGGCAGGTCGGGGCCGGGCGGCCCGTCCCACATCGAGCGGAGGATCTCCAGGTGGTGCGGGATGCTCAGGCGCCGCGCCACGGTGCCGTCGGCGCGGATCCGCATGTTCGCCAGCGTCGCCTCCCGGGCCGTGTCCGACCAGTCGGGGTGGGCCGAGGCCAGCCACTGCCGCATGGCGGCGGCGGGCCTGCCGTCGATGTCCTGCGGGCGCAGTGCCCGCTCGCAGGTCTGCCAGTCGGGGAAGGCGGCGTGCAGGTCGATCCAGCCGCCGTCGACCAGCCCGAGCGCGCCGGGCAGTTCGGGGTGCTTGGCGGCCAGCCGGACCACCACGTTGCCGCCCCACGACTGGCCCGCCACCACCGGTTTGCGCAGGCCCAGCACGGTGATGACGGCGGCCAGGTCGGCGGCGGCGGTGCCGGTGTCGTATCCGGACTCCGGCGCGGCGGACTCGCCGTGCGCGCGCAGGTCCACCGCCCAGCTCGGATGCCCGGCCGTGGCCAGTGCGGCGGCCACCTCGTCCCACAGCCTGGCGTTCGACGACAACCCGTGGACCAGCAGGAACGGCGTCGGCTCGGCTGCTGAGGCACCGCGTCCGGTCGCGGCGCGGTGGCGCAGGCGGAGCCGGACGCCGGGTTCGACCTCGACCTCGACTTCGCGGACCTTGGTGTCGTTCACATGTACGAACTTAGAGGGAAACCGCCCTGAGCGCAGCAGCCGCCTGCTCCGGCGCGATGTCGTTGACCCACGCGCCCATCGCCGACTCCGACCCGGCCAGGTACTTCAGCTTGCCCGGCGCGCGCCGGGAGCTGATCAGGCGCAGGTGCAGGTAGCCGAGGTCGCGGTCGGCGTGCACGGGGGCCTGGTGCCAGCCGGCGATGTACGGCATGGCCACGTCGAACAGCCCGTCGAGCCGCTGGGTGAGCTCCGACCAGAGCGGCGCGCACGCGTCCAGCTCCGCCTCGGTGAGCGCGGCCAGGTCGGGGACCTGCCGGTGCGGGGCGAGGTGGATCTCGTACGGCCAGCGGGCCGCGTACGGCACGAACGCGGTCCACAGCTCGTTCGACGCGACGACCCGCGAGCCGTCCGCCCGCTCACGGGCCAGCAGGTCGGCGTAGAGGTTGCCGCCGTGGGAGTCCTGGAACCGGCGCGCCGCCTCCAGGTAGCGGCGGGTCACCGGGGTGACGTACGGGTACGCGTAGATCTGCCCGTGCGGGTGGTGCAGCGTCACGCCGATCTCGACGCCCCGGTTCTCGAAGCAGAACACCTGCTCGACGCCCGGCTGGGCGGACAGGTCGGCGGTGCGGTCGGCCATCGCGCGCAGCACGGTGCGCACCCGCGACACGGGCAGGTCCTTGAACGACGCGTCGTGCTGCGGCGAGAAGACGACGACCTCGCAGCGCCCGGCGTCGCCGGAGAACGACGGGAACCGGTTCTCGAACACGACCACGTCGTAGTCGTCGGCGGGCACCTCGGTCAGGAACGCGCCCTTCGTCGGGCAGAGCGGGCACTCCTCGGTGGGCGGCAGGAAGGTGCGGGTCTGCCGGTGCGCGGCGACGGCGACCCAGTCCTCGGTGAGCGGGTCGAAGCGCAACTCGGCCGGCGCGGGCGGCGGGGGCAGCTCGCGGTCGTCGACCATCGCGCGTACGGCGTCGTCGTGCTCGTCGAAGTAGATCAGTTCACGGCCGTCGGCCATCGTGGTGCTGGTGCGTTTCATGGGGTGATCTCCACAACGGTGAGCTCGGTGACGTCCACCGGCGGTTCGGCGTCGGTGATGAGCAGGTCGACGGCGCTGAGCGGGACGATCGACGCGATGCCGAGCGTCTCCCACTTGGTGTGGTCGGCGAGCACGACCAGGCGGCGGGTGGCCGCGATCAGGGCCCGGTTGGTCTCGGCTTCGAGCAGGTTCGGCGTGGTCAGCCCGGCCTCGACACTGAGCCCGTGCACCCCCAGGAACAGCTGGTCGACGTGCAGGTCGCGCAGCGAGGCGACGGCGATCGGGCCGACCAGCGCGTCGGACGGGGTGCGGGTGCCGCCGGTGAGCACCACGGTCTGGTCGGGGCGGCCCGAGCGGTAGAAGACGTCGGCGACCGGGATGGAGTTGGTCACCACGGTCAGCCCGGGGATCTCGACCAGGCGCTGGGCCAGCCGCACCGTGGTGGTGCCCGCGGAGAGCGCGATGGCGCTGCCGGGGGCCACGTGGGCGGCGGCGGCCTCGGCGAGCTTGGCCTTCTCCGTGCGCTGGCGTTCTGCTTTCGCCGCGAAGCCGGGCTCGTCGGCCACGCCGGAGGGGGGCGCGGTCGCCCCGCCGTGCACCTTGACGACGAGGCCGCGCTCGGCGAGCACTTCGAGGTCGCGGCGGATGGTCATGTCGGATACGCCGAGTTCGGCGACGAGGTCGGCCACGCGCACCCCGCCGGAGCGGCGCACCTGGGCGAGGATCGCCTGCTGGCGTTGCGGGGCGAGCATCCCGTCTCCTCACCTGCCGGCTCCCGGGGGAGCCTAAGTCACCGAAATCCAACAAGGTTCAACACCGTATCGTACGCGGACGCGCACGGGCAACGGTGGAACGTGGTGATCGGTGCAGGTGTGAGTGTGCGAACGCGTTCAGATGCCGTGCCCGCGCCGGTGCAGCGCGGTCAGCACCGTCTCGACCTTGACCGCCCCGGTGAGGGCCGCCAGCGCGATCGCGGCGCGCGGCTCGCGCCAGTTGTTGCGAACCGTCTCGCGGGTCCAGCGCCAGGCCTGCCGCTTGTCCCCGGCCGCCGCCGACCAGCAGGCCAGCTGGCCGTAGACCCGGGCCGCGCCCGGCCGGCAGCCGGAGATCTCCGGGTGGCGGGCCATCATCCAGCGCAGCGAAGAGATCTTGGTGGAGTACTCGTACGTGTAGAAGCTGCTGCGGCCCCAGAGCACCCGCACCAGCGGCTCGTCGACGTGCACGATCGGGTGCCGGCGGGCGGCCCGCAGCAGCAGGTCCCAGTCCTCGTTCTGGCTGCCGGGGGCGTCCTCGGAGACCGGGCCGATGACGCCGGACTCCAGCAGCGCCTCGCGCCGGGCCAGGAAACCCGACGAGTGCAGCATCGACATCCGGGAGCGGGCCAGGTGCTCGACGGTCACCGCGTCGGTGCCGGCCAGCCGCGGGTGCCCGACACCCTCGAACTCCACCTCGATCGCACACGTCGCGAACTCCGCGTCCGGTGTGCGCACCAGGGCGTCGACCTGGCGGCGCAGCTTGCTCGGGTGCCAGACGTCGTCGTCGTCGCAGAACGCCACCAGCTCGGTGTCCAGCGCCGAGATGCCCGTGTTGCGGGCCCCGGCCAGGCCCACCTGCCGCCAGTTGGCCAGCACCAGCACCGGCCGGTGGTCGGCGGTGGCCAGCTGCAGGTCGGGCTCGGCCTGGTCGAATACCACGATGACCCGCAGCGGGCCGGGGTAGTCCTGCGCGCGTACCGCGTCGAGGGCCTTGCGCAGCAGCTCCGGGCGGTTGCGGGTGGGGATGACCACGCCGACCGCCGGCCACTCGCGGCGCTCCGCCGAGGTGGTGTCCACGGCCACGCCGCCTGCCGCCGGCCGGGCTGCTCGCGTGCCGCCTGCCGCCGGCTGGCCTGCCGTCATGCTGCCCGCGGCGACCGGCCGGGCGCCGCGGGTGCCGTCGAACCTGCCGGTGTTGACCTTGTGCTTCATCGGTGCGCTCCCACGATCTCAGCGGTGCTGCTCAGCGGGTAGCCGTACGCCCGCAGCAGCGGCGCGCACACGGCCCCGACCAGGGCGCGCTGGCGCGGCGGCAGCTGCCGGCGCCAGGCGTCGTCGCGGCGCAACTCGATGCGCCCGACCGTGAACCGCATCGGGTTGCCCGCGGCGCTGTGGCCTTGGGACAGCTCGACGGCGTCGTCGGAGACGAAGCCCAGGTCCATCACGGACGGGTCCAGCCCCATGAACGCGGCGATGCGCTGCACGCTGTTGCGGGGCCGGGCCAGGAACTCCTCGTAGCGCACCCGGCGCACGGCGATGCCGCGCCGGCGCAGCAGCCCGAAGGCGGCGTTGTGCGCGTTCCACAGCAGTGCGCTGCGGGTGGGGGCGTAGCGCGTCATCTCCTCGGCGCCGTCGGTCTCCGGGCGGGCGACCGTCTTGGTCCACGAGTAGGCCACCCCGCGGGCGTCGCGCACCACGTGCAGCACCCGCAGGTCCACCGCGTCCGACCAGCGCAGGCAGTGCGCCAGCGCGCTGTGCTTGGACGAGTCGATCACGATACGTGCCCCGGACACCTCGGCGGCCGCGGCGTAGATCCGCCCGTAGTAGTCGGCGTACTCGGTGACCAGCGCGGTGAAGTCCTTGGCCAGTCGGCTCGACCCGGCCAGCCGGGGGATGTGCCGGGTGCGCTCGACCAGGTCACGCAGCGCCAGGATGCGGTGCACGTCCACCCGGTGCCAGCCGCCGAAGGCCGCGACGCCGACCCGCTGCCAGAAGTCGCAGCCGCTGAACCGCTCACCGCAGCCGCAGCGCTCGTCGTCGCGCAGATCCCGCTGCCATAGGTGGACGATCTCGCCCAGGGCGCACACGCCGGGCAGCTCGCCGAGCACGCGCTCGATCAGGGTCGTGCCGCTGCGGCCGAGCCCACCGACGAATAGAACCCTGGTCGTCATACATCCCCCACTGCGGCGTGCCGGTCCGCGACGCGCCCCGTGCGGTATAACGACCGAACGGAGTTATTGGTCTGTATTGTCTGAATTCATGGCTTTTACGGGGACAATTTATGGACGGAAGGTCCACCTCGCCGGCACCTGGTTCGACGCCGTCACCGAGGAGGCGGTAGCCGAAAGAGTGATCGCCGCCCTCGAGCGCGGCGACGGGGGCCGCATCCTCACCCCGAACGTCGACATCATGCGGCTGGCCTCCGGCCGCAGTGCGCGCGCCGCCGAGATCCGCGGCTTCCTCGAGGACGCGACCATGGTCGTCGCCGACGGCATGCCACTGGTCTGGGCCAGCAAGCTGTCCCGGACCCCGCTACCCGAACGGGTGACCGGCTCCGGTCTCATCTGGAGCCTGTCCGCCGCCCTCGGCCGCGCCGGCCGCTCGGTGTACCTGCTCGGCGGCACGCCTCCGGACGAGACCGGCACCGACGGCGCGGTCAAGGCCGCGTCCGTGCTGGCTGCCGGCTGCCCCGGGCTGCGCATCGCCGGCCAGGTCGCCCCGCCGTTCGGCTTCGACCTGGACCCGGACCAGTGTGCGCAGGTGTACACCGACGTCATCGAGGCCAAACCCGACTTCGTCTTCGTCGGCCTGGGCTTCCCCAAGCAGGAGCGCGTCATCTCCGACCTGCGCGCCGAGCTGCCCTTCACCTGGTTCATCGGCTGCGGCGCGGCCATCGGCTTCGTCGCCGGCGAACTGCACCGCGCCCCGATCTGGATGCAGCGCAGCGGTCTCGAATGGGCCCACCGCCTGGCCCAGGAACCCGGCCGCCTCGCGGGCCGCTACCTCGTCCACGACCTCCCGTACGCCGCCCGCCTGCTGGCAGGCGCCGCCCTCCGCCGCAGGTGAGGCGGGGCCGTCAGCGGCGGAAGTGGGGGTCGTGGGCGGTGGTGCGGAAGGCGGCGAGGGGGGCGGGGTCGGGGCGGAGCGCGAACTCGCCGGCCGGGGTGCGGTTGTCGGGGTTGGACTCGAAGTAGAGGACCGCCTTGATCTGGGTGTTGCGGCGGAAGACGGTGGTGGCGTCGCGCAGCCAGGCGGCGCGCTGGGCGGCGGTCCAGGCGCGGGAGACGCCGTACTCGCCGATCATGATGGGGTGCGGGCGGGCGGCGGCCCAGCGCAGGAACGGTTCCAGCAGCCTGCCCAGGGGGATCAGCTCGGAGCCGGCGTACGCGTCGACGCAGGTCCAGTCGACCTGGTCGTCGCCGGGGTAGAAGTCCTGGGCACGGCCCGCCGCGAAGCCCTCCTCGGTGGGGCACCACACCCAGGACACGTTGTCGGCGCCCTCGGCCGCGAACAGGGCGCGGGTGTGCCGCCATGCGGCGACGTACTCCTCGGGCGAGCCGACCTCGGCGAGCAGGTTCGGCCGGTCCATCTCCCAGCGCAGCCGCAGCAGCACCGGCACGTCCAGGTCGCGTGCCTGGCGGGCGTGCTCGCGGATCTCGTCGTCGTGGTCGCCCAGGACCACCTCGGCGCTCGGCCCGCCGGTCCAGCTGAACATCAGCGTCGCCCCGGACTCCAGGAACGTCCGGTCCGAGCTGGTGCCGAACTCCTCGCGCAGGCGGCGGTACGTGTTGACGACGTCGAGCCGCCGCCCCAGCTCCTGCTCGAACTCGGCGACACCGGTGATCCGCCCGGCCTGGGTGAGGCTGTCGGGGCGGACCCAGGCGCCCAGCAGCGCGCCGGTCGCGGGAGCGGCGACCGGCCCGCCCGCCGCGGCGGGCGCGACGGGGGAGCCGGGCGGCGGGGACACCGCGATGCCGCGGTCCGCCGGGGGAGGGGAGCCGCACGTGGCGAGCGTGGCGACGGCGGCCACCCCGGTCAGGATCCGCAGCAGGCGGACCATGTCAGTCGACGGGCCGGGTGCGGCGGGCGACGTACAGCACGTTCACGGCCCAGGTGCCGCCCCAGCCGGTGCGGGCGACGAAGTCGTCGACGAGCCGGGCCAGCGTGCGCAGCCCGCGCCTGCCGTACCAGCCCTGCGTGAACAGGGCGAAGCCGCGCTGCTCGACGATGGTGAAGCCGTGCCGGTCGAGCAGTTCGGCGACCTCGGTGTGGTCGAGTTCGGCGAACCAGGGCGAGCCGGTGTGCCGGGCGTGGCGCAGGTGGCGCAGCGAGTGCCGGTTGCCGTGGTTCTCCACCACGAGCAGGCCCGCGTCGTAGTTGGGCAGCACCTTCGCGGAGAACGCGATGGCCCGCTCGCGCACGTCGTTGTCCACGTTGAGCAGCAGCCGGAAGATGGTGACCAGGGCCGGGACCTCGGTCGGCGCGGGGTCGGGCACCTCCCCCTCGGCGGCCACGTGGTGCAGTTCGGCGTACGCGCCGACCTCCTCGGCCTTGGCCAGCATCGCCGCCGACGTGTCGTAGCCGTGCGCGCCGCGGACCAGGCCGTGCAGGATCCGGATGGCCCGGCCGGTGCCGCAGGCGAAGTCGTGCTGCACCGGGCGGCGGTAGGGGAACGCCCGTTTGGCGAGTCGGCGCAGGTAGGCGCGTTGGCGCCGATTTATCGCCGAGGCGTAGCTGTCCGGGGCGTATACGACGTGCTCGTACTTCTCGACCGTCGCCTCGTCCTGGAAGATCTCGGTGTAGTCGGCGCGCATGCGGTTCGTGTTCCTTTTCTTCTCTGAGTGGTGCTGTCGGTGCTCTCGCTCCGCTACCCCTGCGGAGCGGCCTTGTTGTTGCGGCGGCCGGGTCTTGCCGCGGCGAGCAGAGCCGGGATGCCCAGCCGGTCCTGGAAGCGGCGCAGCCCGCCGATGTAGACGCCGGCGGCCAGCACCAGGGCGGCGCCCGCGCCGACCGGCTGGCTCGGCACCACCAGGCGCACCAGCCAGGGCAGCACGCCGAAACTGCCGGCGGCCAGCGCCATCGCGGTGCGCGTGCCGGAACCGAACGGGTGCAGCCGCAGCGAGGTGGCGAGCTGGGCGAGCGGCAGCAGGTTGTTCACCGCGACCGCGGCGGCCAGGCCGATCGCGGCGCCCACCACGCCGAGCCGGGGGATCGCGACCAGGTCGATGGCGACCATGGTGACCAGGGCCAGCAGCACGTTCATCAGGTTCCAGGTGGTGCGCCCCGCCATGGACAGCACCATGTCGACCATCCCGCAGCCGGTGCTGATCAGCATCGCCGCCGCCAGCACCCGCACCGCGGGAGCGGCCGAGGTGTAGGACGCGCCGAACAGCCCCAGGTACAGGTCGGCGTAGCAGGCCACGATGAGGTGCAACGGCCAGCTGATCATCACGAGCCAGGCGGTGGCCGTCTGGTAGAGGCGCAGCGCGCCCTCCCGGTCGCCGACCGACAGCGTCTCGGCGAGGCGGGGCTGCACCACCTGCGCGATCGAGCCGTTGGCGAGCTGGCCGAGCACGACGAAGCGGCCCGCGACGGCGTACGCGGCAGCCGGGGCGAGCCCGGCCAGCCCGGCGACCATGAGCACGTCGACCCGCTGCAACGCGGTCTGCGCGGCGTTGGCCAGCGCGCGGGGGGCGGTGTAGCGCCAGAACGCGCGGCCCACGGTGCGGCCCTCGATCCGGGCGGCCAAACGGTCGGGGCGGGTCAGCGTCGGCTCGGAGTGCCAGCGCCGCCACACCAGGAAGCCGGCGATCGCGGCCCCGGGCACGTACGGCAGCACCCAGGCCAGTGCCCAGGTGGACGGCGGCGAGATGATGTCGGACAGGGCCAGCACGGCCAGCGAGCCCACGCACAGCAGCTGGGTGGCGGGCCGCATGATCTTTTCGAGCAGCACGGTCGGCCGCATCATGCGGTAGCCGCGGGTCGCCGCGAGCAGCGCCTCCGACAGCGCCGCCACCGGCAGGAACAGGGCGAGCATGGTGAGCGGGCCGGCGTACTCGGGCACGAAGTGCGCGGCGGTGAGCCATACCGCGACGCCCAGCGCGAGGCCGAGCACCGCGACCGGAACGAGCCCGCTGCGCAGGCACGGCCCGATCAGTTCGGGCCGGCCCTGGGCCCGCAGCCGGGCCGGCCAGTAGACCAGCGCCGTCGTCGTGCCCAGCCGAGCGACGCCGCCGACCAGCACGAACGCCGAGGTGGCGGCGAAGAAGGAGCCCGCCGCGGCCGGGCCCAGCCCGCGCGCGACCAGCCAGGTGACACCGACCCCGGCCACCGCGGCCAGCGCCGCGCCCGCGAGGTTGGCGACCCCGCCCCGGGCGAACCCGGACATCTCCGTGGCCGCACGGTCCGTCACCGGCCCGGCCGCGGCCTGGGGCGGGACCGTCCGGTGGGAGACGTTCGCGCCGGGCGGCGCGGTCAGCCGGCCGGTCACGGCCTGCCCCCGCGACGGGGGCGGGCCGGTGCCCCGGCGGGTGCGCCGCGTCCGCCGGCGCCGTGCGGCGACAGGACCCAGCGCGCCCTCATGCGCGCCAGCTCGGCGTGCGTCCCAGCCAGGTGGCCAGTTCGGCATCGTGCGGCGCGTAGTGGGCGGTCAGCTCTGCGCGCAGCCGGGCCGGCATGGGCGCGCTGCGGGGCCGGGCGTTGTGCTGCTCGAACTCGGGGTAGCTCAGCTGCGGCAGGCCGAGGAACGCGAGCACCTCGTCGTAGGCCGGTCGGGGGTCGGCGAAGAAGCGCTCGCTCTCCACCACCAGGATCCGGTCGCGCCCCACCTGCCCGGCCAGCCGCCGCAGGTAGACGGCGTACTCGCCGCGCGAGCGGTAGCCGTGGTGCTGGTGCGAGAAGGAGTAGGCGTGCTGGTCGGCCAGCAGCCGCTCCCGCTGCCCGCGCAGCCGGGCCGGTTCCAGATCGAGCGCCTGCGCGAAGTCGGTTACGGTCTCGAAGCCCCGCGCGACCTCGTGCGCGTGCTGGGAGTAGGCCCGCTCCACCGGGTCGCGGACCAGCACGATCAGTTTGACGTCGGGCAGGTCGCGGGCGATGCGCGCGCCCGCGTGCGGGTGGTAGAGGTAGTACGGGCTGGACTCGAAGGTCTGCGGCGGCACGCCGAGTTCCCGCTCGATGCGGGCTGCGGTGCGGCGCAACGGGAAGTGGCCCTGATACCAGGCCCGGCCGCGGTGGTAGCTGGTGTCGAAGTAGTGCACGCCCTTGTGCAGCACCGCCTTGAGCACCGCGGGGTGCGCGGCGAGCGCCCGGTACAGCGAGGTGGTGCCGCACCGCTGGCCGCCGCAGATCAGGAACGACGGCAGCATGCGCGCGCCCGAGGTCATCCAGCCGACCGAGCGGGAGCCGATGTGGACCACCCGCTTGACCGACTCGGGCACGTTCGACGTCTTCACTGGCTCTCCATGGGCGGGTCGGCGCGGGGGCTGCACCGGACCTCGTGCAGTGGGCGCCGCCGAGGCGACGTCGACCGCACGGAATCCGGAACGGGGATCATCTAGAGGGACCGGACCTTGCGGATCAGGACCGGCAGCAGCCAGGTGCCGGTGACGCCGAGGCGGGCCCCGGCTTCGGCCTGGCGGTCGCTGAGGTATCGCGTGGCGAGGTCCACCAGGTACAGCAGCGCGACGATCTCGGCGCTGCCGGGCGCCACGTCGAACGGGGCGAGCAGCGCCGATGCCTGCCGTACGGTGGACTCGACCGCGGTCTGCGCGTCGACCCCGTCCTGGATCTGCCGCTGCAGCTCGAAGTGGACGGCGTCGAAGCCGAGCGGGACGCCGGGAGTGAAGCGTTCCCAGTCCCAGATCAGCAGTGCTCCGGCGACGTTGGCCATGTTCCAGGGTGCCCAGTCGCCGTGCCACGCGCCGTAGCGCAGGTTCAGCTCGGCGGCGTGCTCGACCAGCGTGCGCGCGGCCTCGAACAGCTGCGAGACCTCGGTCGCGGCCCGGCCCGAGCCCTCGGGCGTGTCGGCGACGAGCTGGCACAGCCGGTTGCGCAGGTCCGCCCAGTACGGGCTGGTGGCCAGCCAGCCCTGGGTGAGTCCGCAGGCGCCGGCGACCTCGGCCATGGCGCGCTGCAACCGGACGCCGGACAGCGCCACCCGCGGCTCCCACACCGGCAGTGCGGACTGCACCAGCACCTGCATGCCCCGCCACTGGCCGGCGTGCAGGATGCTCGGCACCACGATGCCGGGCAGCCGCACGTGGGACAGCGCGGACAGGGCCGCGGTCTCGGCGCGCACCAGCCGCCGGGTGAGCGGCCCGACCCCGAACTTGGCGAACCCGATGGTGCCGCCCCGCGGGTCGAGCAGCTGCAGGACCGGCTTGCGGTTGGCCCGCGCGGGTCCGATATGGATGCTGACCTGCAACGGAATGCCCAGCGCCGTGGACAGGAAGTGGTCGACGGTGTCCGTCGCGCCGTCCGGCGAGGTCAGCCGGACCCGGTCGCGGACCAGCGCCGACCATGCGCCGGACTGCAGCGCCATGGCGACGGCGTCGCGCTTGAGCCGGCCCAGCCTGCCCTGCGGCTCGCTGAAGCGGCGCACCGCGGCGGCGGCGACGCGGCGCGAGCCGGCGGGCACCAGCAGCTTGCACCGCCGGGCGTCCGGGATCGCGAGGTACTCGACCACGCGGCGGCCCTCGGCGCGGGTGGAGCAGCCCGGGTAGAGCAGCTCCAGCACTTCGCGCAGATACTGCCCGCGCAGCTGCGCGTCGCCGGTGGCGACCTGCCCCGCGGCCGTGTCGATCGCCGTCACGGGGTCTGCCCGTCTTCGCGCTCGCTGCTTCGCACGTCAGTTCCTCCGCTGGTGTCCGTTATGTCCCACGGGCTCAACGGAGCTGGGCGCGATCTGGAAGCGGGAGTTGCGCCACAGCACCACATATCCGAGGAAGGTGAAGGCCAGCGGCGTGACGAGCGAGTTGTACCAGAGCGCGGCGAGGAACGAGCCCGCGATCGCGGCCGACGCGGCCAGCCCGATCGCGGAGCGGTCGCGGCGGAAACGCCACAGCGCGTACCCGAAGAAGCCGAAGTAGGTCAGCGTGCCGGCCAGGCCGTGCGCGTACAGCAGCTGCCACAGCTGGCCGTTGCCGCCGACGGTGAAGTTGCCGCAGCGCTCGCAGGCCGCCGACTCGCCCACCGCGATCGACTGCCGCCCGCCCTGGGTGCTGCGCGTCGAGCCGAAGCCGAGCACCGGCGACTCGGCGACGCCCGACACGGCCCGCTCGGTGAGGAACATGCGCACCCCGTTGGACTTGCCGTTGTCGAGGCGGCGCTCGATGACCCCGCCGAGCGGGGTGACGGCCAGCGCGACGGCCAGCCCGGCCAGCACCACGCCCAGGGCGACCAGGGCCCGCAGCCGCCCGGCGAGGGCCTGGCGCACCGCGATGAAGACGGCCGTCGCGCCGAGGCCGATCCACAACCCCCGGTTCAGCGAGTGGACCACCGGCACCACCGAGACGGCGAGCAGGCCGACGGCCAGCACCCGGGTGCGCGGCCGGCTCGGGTACGCGAACACGGCCGCCACGAACCACACCACGAGCAGGCAGAAGTTGTTGCCCCAGGTGTTGGTGTAGCCCCACGGCGCGGCCGGGCGGGGCAGCGGGTCGCCGACCAGATCCATGATCTGCGCGGCGTACGGGTGGACCAGCGACTTCACGAAGCCCTTGCCGCGGACCCCGTCCGGCAGCAGCAGCTCCACCGGCGAGGTGAACTCGAAGTGCCCGGCGAAGGTCCCGAGCAGGCCGCCGGCCACGGTGACCGCGAACAGCCAGCCGAGCAGGTTGACCAGCCGCCGCTGCGGCAGCACGGCCGTGGACAGGTTGCCCGCGTACACCAGCAGCACGGTCAGGGCGAGATGCTGGGTCAGCTTGTAGACGGGCGCGGTGATCCGCTCGCCGAATTCGGCGCTCACGGTGCCCGCGGGGTCCACGTCGAGCACGCCGAAGCCGACCACCGTGACCGCGCAGAAGGCCAGCCAGATCCAGAACGCGGGCGGCAGCCGGACCGGCAGGCCCTGCGCGTGCCGCCGGTAGAGCTGCCAGGCCATCGGCACCGCCATGAGCGGGAAGATCAGCACGCCGAGGCCGAGCGCCCACCACAGCGGGTAGAGCGCGAGCAGCGAGGTCAGCGGCCAGGCGGGCCCGAACAGCAGCCGGGGGTGGGCCGTCGCGGTGGCGGGCGCGGTGACGCCGTCCGAAACGCCGGCCCGGAGGGCGAGGCTCATTGCAGGTGGGCCTCGTCCAGCTCGGTCAGGGCCGAGGCGTCCAGCGGGGCCAGCATGATGGTCTGCTCGTCGGCGTGCGGCTTGTGCCCGTTCGCGACCGCGTCGACCGGCTCCTCGTCGTCGCCGAGCAGCGGCCGGCCGGCCGGCTCGACGGGCGCGGTCTCGCCGTCGGCGCCGGCTGCGGTGCGGCGGGCCCGGTGCGGCAGCCGCGGCATCATCACGCCGCCCAGCAGGGGAGTGCCGACCCTGCGCAGCTGCTCGGCGGCGTCGGCGACCTCGGGGCGGCTGGTGCGCCGGGTCTCCACCGCGAGGATCGCGGCGTCGGCGAGGCTGGCCAGGCTCTGCGCGTCGGCGCTGGCGGAGGTGGAGGGGGCCTCGACCACCAGGTAGTCGGCGTGGGCGCGCAGCGTGGTGATGATGTCGCGAAGCGCGTGCGACTGAAGCATGCCCGCCGCGGTGGCGGTGCCGCCGGTGGTGATGACGTGCAGCGAGGGCGTACGCGCGGCGCGCTGCGTCGATTCGGCCAGGCTGACCCGGCCGGCCAGCACCTCGGACAGTCCCGGGGTCGGCGCGACGCCGACGAGCCGGGCCAGCGGCGCGGCCTCGGTCAGCGAATCGGGCAGCTGTGCGCCGATGAGCACGACCTCCGCGCCGGTGCGCGACAGCGCCGCGGCGAGGTTGGCGGCCACCAGGGTCGCGGACGGGCCGCGGCTGGCCCCGGTGACCACGACGACCTGCTCGCCGGGGCGGAACGCCGCGACGACCTCGTTGCGCAGCCGGTTGAACGCGCGTCCGCCGGGGCTGAACGGGGTGAAGATCTCGGTGCAGCCGGCACCCTTGCCGGGCACCGCGCCGAGCACCGCCACGCCGCTGCGGACCAGGTCGCGCCCGCCCCGCACGCGCCGGTCGAGCCGCTCGCGCAGGGCCGCCACGCCGAGCCCGGCCAGCAGCCCGAGCAGCGCGCCCGCGGCGTAGTTGACGGCCGCCGTCGGCTTCACGGGCCGGCTCGGCACGCGGGCCTCGCGGATCACGGTGCCGGCGCTGACGGTCTCGGTGGCCAGCTGGTTCACCTTGTTGTTGAGCTGGTTGATCTGGGTCACCGTGGTGTCGCGCTGGCTGTCCAGGGTGGCGTAGTTCGAGCTCTTCGGACTGGCGCCGGACAGCTTGCCGTTGATCTTCGTGAGGTCCTCGGTGAGGTCCTTGATCTTGTCGCGCAACGCCGCGGCCTGCCGCTCCAGCTCCGCCTTGGCGTTGCCTTCGCGGTTGGCCAGGTAGGACTGCGCGAACGCCTTGGCCCCGGCCTGCGCCTCCTCGGGCGCCGACGCGGCGTACTTGATCTGGAGCACGGCGGTGTTCGGCGGCACCTCGACCGAGACCGCCCCCGCGAGCACGTCGACGTCCTCCCGCTGGAGCACCTTGGCCGCCCCGGCGACCACGGCGGTGGAGCGCATGAGCTGCGCCTCGGTGTCCAGGTTGATCTCGTCGCGGGTGCGCCCGCCGGAGACGTTGGCGTCCAGGCCGGCTGGTCGCACCAGCACCGAAGCCGTGGAGACGTACTCGCGCGGCAGTGATTCGTTGTACGCCGCGCCCGCGGCGGTGCCTGCCAGTGTCAGCAGGACGGCGATCCACCAGTGACGGGCGATCAAACCCAGGTAGTCGCTCATGTCGTACGACGAGGGGGGTGGCCCGGCGTATGTCGCGTCCACGGCGTGTGGCCCTTCTCCGGCGTTGTTGCGTCCGGTGAGGTCAACGGTCCGGCGGTAACGACGTAACTAGGCATATCGGCCGATACGCCCCGAACTACTGTTGATGCAGGTGAGAGGCACTATGAGGAATCAAGCGTCAGTAAGCGCGTTCTTCGGCGAAAAGCTCGCAAACAAGACACAACGGTTATGATGCCCCTGAGGGTACGCAGAAACGGACAGAAATCTGAGTGCCTGCTTTCGGGGGAAGGGGCGACCTGATGAACAGGACGCGTTTCGGGATCGCGGTCACCGTCACCATGTCCACGCTGGCCTCGGCCGTGCTGCTGGGCCTGGTGGCAGGACGGCTGTCCGCGCCGCCGACGCGGGTCACCGTGTCCGAGGACTCCTACACGATGAGCACCGAACCCGGGGTCACCGCGGGCAGCCGGCTCACCCTCACCGCGGGCGGGGTGGGCGGCGGCGCCGCGGTCAGCTACCTCAAGTTCGACGTCGAGCTGCCGACCGGCCGCCAGCCGAAGAAGGTCTGGCTCTGGCTCGGCCGGCACAGCGGCCCGTTGCCGCGGCTGGTCGAGCTGACCAGCGTCCCGGACACCCGCTGGCGGGAGGGCACCCTCACCGCCGCCACCGCGCCCCGGCTGGGCAACGTGGTGGCCAGCGTCGCGCCGGGCCGCTTCGACCGCGCGGTCGCCTTCGACGTCACCCGGGTCGTCCGCCGCTCCGGCCGGTACGCCTTCGCGATCACCGCGCCCAGTGGCACCGAGGCCGCCCAGTTCGTGGCCGGCGAAGCGGGAACCGAGAGCACCACCACCGGCCCGCCGACCATCACCTTCGAATGGAACGAGCCGGCCTCGCCGACCCTGCCACCGCCGGTCGACTGGCCCACGATCGCGCCGAGCCCGTCCGGGACGCCTGAGCCGGAGCCCACCGTCACCCCGTGGCCGGGCACGACGTTCGACCCGAGCGCGACGCCCGTGCCGTCCACCGCGCCCGCGCCGTCGATCCCGGCCGGCCCGGTGACCGACCCGAGCCCCGTGCCGACCGGCACCTACGCCACCGACCCGGTCTACGAACCCGACCCCGAGCCGAGCCTGCCGGACCCGAGCGACGCGCCGGTCGACCCCGGCCTGCCCGGCGACCCGAGCCCCTCGACCGAGCCCGGCCCGAGCACCGAACCCGGCCAGCAGCCCAGCCCGGACCCGGCCACCGAGCCGAGCGCCGACCCGGACCCGGCCACCGAGCCCAGCTCCGACCCGGGCACACCGCCCGGCGACCCGGGCACGGAACCCGGGCCCGGCACCGAACCGAGCACCGGTCCCGAACCGAGCTCCGAGCCGAGCGCGGACCCCGATCCCGGCACCACGCCGAGCCCTGACCCCGGCACCGAGCCCGGTCCTGCTCCCGGCCCCGACCCCGGTCCCGGCCAGCCTGATCCCGGCACCCAGCCGGGCCCGGAGCCCAGCCCCGGCGTTCCGCCGGTCAGCGAGCCGACCGAGCCGCCGGTGACCGACCCGAGCCTGCCGCCAGTGACCGACCCGGAACTGCCGCCGGTCACCGACCCGAGCGCGCCGCCCACGACCGACCCGGGCCAGCCGCCGGCCACGGATCCGAGCCTGCCGCCCGGCACGGACCCGAGCCTGCCGCCGGTCACCGACCCGAGCGCGCCGCCCACGACCGAGCCGAGTGCTCCGCCGTCCACCGACCCGAGCGCGGGCCCGGCCGTGCCACCGGCCTCGCCCTCGCCGTCGACCGACCCGAACCTGCCGGTGGACTGCGTCATCGGGCAGGCGCTGGTGCCCACCTGCGGGGCGCTCTGGGGCGTCGCGCCGGGCGCGCACACCTCGCAGAACCGCATCCAGGCGCTGTACGAGTTCGAGCGGCGCACCAACCGCCAGCAGGTCGTCTACCACGCGTACCACCGGGGCACCTCGCTGTTCCCCACCGCGGACGAGCTGTCCCTGGTCAGGGACCCGGCGCACAAGCGGGTGCTGTTCCTCAACTGGAAGCCGCAGGGGGTCAGCTGGGCCGGCATCGCCCGCGGCGACGGACGCACCGAGGCCTACCTGGACCGGCTGGCCGTGCACATCCGCGGCTCGCTGCCGGACCAGTTCTTCTTCACGATGAACCACGAGCCGGAGAACGACGTCAACCCGCGTCCGGGCTCCGGGATGACCGCGCAGGACTACGCCGCGGCCTTCCGGCACGTCGTCACCGGGCTGCGCGCTCGCGGGGTGAGCAACCTGGTCTCGGTGATGTGTTACATGGCCTTCGTGCCGTGGAACGTCAAGAGCTGGTTCGAGGACCTGTACCCCGGTGACGACGTGGTGGACTGGGTCGCCTGGGACACGTACGCCTACAGCGACCCGGGCTACGGCTACGGCGACTTCGCGGAGATGATGAACCGCAAGTCGGGCAGCCGCAAGGACTGGCCGGGCTTCTACAACTGGGCCGCGACGTCCTTCCCGGACAAGCCGCTGATGCTCGGCGAGTGGGGGGTGTGGCACTCCCGGTCCAACCCGCAGCACCAGGCGAGGTTCTTCGACTCGGCCCGGCTGCAACTGGAGCTGTTCCCGCGGCTGAAGGCGCTGGTCTACTTCGAGTCGCCGGCCGCCGAGGAGGGTCGCAGCTCGATGATCGACATGACCACGACCGGGCTGTCCTCGTTCCAGCAGTTCAGCCGGCACCCGGCCTTCGACATCGTGACCGGCCCGGCGTACTGAGCGCAGACCGCGACGGCCCGCCGCAATGGCGGGCCGTCGCGCTGTTCAGCTGCGGGGGTTGATCCAGCCCTCTTCGCCCAGGTACACCAGCACGGTGTCGACGGCGTCGTCGATGGAGCCCGCGGAGGTGTCGAGCACCAGCTCGGCGTCGGTGGGCACCTCGTACGGGTCGTCGATCCCGGTCATCCCGGTGATCTGCCCGGCGCGGGCGCGGGCATAGAGGCCCTTGCGGTCGCGCTGCTCGCACACCTCGATCGGGGTGGCCACGTGCACCAGCACGAAGTCGGCGCCGGCGGCGGTGGCCATGGCGCGGGCGTTGGCGCGAGCGCTGGCGTACGGCGCGATCGGGCAGCAGATGGCCATGCCGCCGTGGCGGGCCGTCTCCGCGGCGACCCAGCCGATGCGGCGGATGTTGAGGTCGCGGTCGGCCTTGCTGAAGCCGAGCCCGGCGCTCAGCTCGCGGCGCACCACGTCGCCGTCGAGCACGGTCAGGCTGCGCTCGCCGGTCTCCAGCAGCGCGTCGGCCACGCCGCGGGCCACCGTGGACTTGCCGGAGCCGCTGAAGCCGGTGAAGAACAGCACCACGCCGCGCTGGCGGCGGGGCGGGCGGGCCTTGGACAGCTCGCGGGCCACCGCGGGCGGGGTGTGCCACTCGGGCAGGGGCAGGCCGTCGTCGAGCAGCCCGGCGATCTCCTCGTCGGTGAGCGCGATGCGCTCGAACCGCTCGGGGACCTCGTCGCGGTCGCGCCACTGGCCGTCGCGGCTGTCGTAGACGAGCTCGCGCGGGATCAGCACGCGCGGCCCGCCGCCGGACATGGTGGTGGCGGTGCCGAGCAGGTGGGTGACGCCGTAAGCGGCGGCGACCCGGGCCCGGATCAGGGTGTCGGTGACCTCGTCGCCCCGGCCGGTCAGTGGAATGGCCACGATCACGGGCTCGTTCATCCGGTCGCGCGCGGCCAGCACGCAGCGCACGAGCGACTCGGAGGTCAGCCCGTCCGGGCCGGGGTGGCCGACCGGCACCAGCACCACGAGCTGCGCGTTGAGCTGGCGCGCGGCGTGGTTGAGCTGGGCGAGCTGCGGGCGGTGCAGCGGCCGGTCGGCGAAGTAGCCGAGCACGCGCTGCGCGGTCAGCTGCGCACGGACGTGGTCGGTGGGCAGCCGCAGCCGGTCGAACGGGGCCCGCCCGCCGTCGCCGTACCGGGTGACCGGTCCGGCGACGCCGCACCAGCCCTCGCGGGTCGGCCACACCTCGGCGACGTCGAGCCGCGCGACGGGCGCGCCCTCGGCGTCGGTCAGCACCAGCGGCGGGGCCTCGGCGACCTCGATGCCGTCCAGCATCCCGGCCGGCACCTCCAGCTTCACCCGCAGCGGCCAGGGGCGGCCGTCGACGAGCCGGGAGGTCGCGGCCACCGACCGGAGGTCGTCGCGGCCCAGGAAACCGCCGAGTGGCGCGTATGCCCCGGCCAGCAGCAATTCGAGGTCGGACAGCTCGGTCGGGTTGGGGGTCCACGTGGGGGCGCCACGCAGCGCCTCGTCGCCGATCACCCGTTCGCTCCGCTCGCTCACGTCTGCTCCTGCCTCCCCCGAGAGCCGGCACCGCAATCGCGACGCTCCGCTGTCGCCCATGACCGACAGGTGACAAGTGTGGCAGCAGCGCGCACTGCGGTCGAGTGCATCATGCCCATGATGAGATCGTGCCGCGGTTTCGGCGAAGTAACGCCCACCAATATGTCCGGTAGGCGCAACTTCGCCGAAACATTCGGCACGATCAGCCCGTGTTGCGCATCCCGGCCGCGATGCCGTTGACGGTCGTGAGCAATGCTCGTTCCAGCGTCGGATCGGTGGTGGGCGCGCGGCGGCTGCCCGGTGCGGTGACCCCGGCCCGGCCGGCCAGCCCGGCGTCGCGGTACTGCCGCAGCAGCGCCACCTGCAGGTGGTGCAGCGGCTCCAGGTAGGAGTCGCGCACCCCGAGCGTGCGGTGCAGCACCGGCTGCGACTCCAGCAGCGCGGACTCGCCGGTGATCGCGAGCACCTCGGCCACGCTGCGCTCGTACTCGGCCTCGATGGTGTCGAAGATGGGCAGCAGCGGTTCGGGCACCAGCGTCTGCACGTAGCCGCGGGCGATGGTGAGGTCGGTCTTGGCCAGCATCATCTCCACGTTGGACAGGAACGTCCCGAAGAAGTGCCAGCGCTCGAACATCTCCCGCAGGTCGTCGCCCAGGCCGGCCTCGCGGGCGGCGCGCAGGCCGGTGCCGACGCCGAACCAGCCCGGCACGATCTGGCGGGACTGGGTCCAGCCGAACACCCACGGGATGGCGCGCAGGCCGCCCAGGCCCGCGCCGGAGTCGGGCCGCTTGGCCGGGCGGGAGCCGATGTTCAGCGCGCCCAGCAGCTCGGTCGGCGTCGCCGCCCAGAAGTACTCCGGCAGCTGCGGGTTCTCCACCAGCTCGCGGTACTTCACGAAGGCCGCGTCGGAGACGACGGTCATCGAGCTGTCCCACTTGGCCAGCGCCTCGTCGGGCTGGCGGGGGGTGGTGTGCAGCAGCGTCGCCTGCAGCACCGCGGCCACGGTCAGCTCCAGGTTCTCCCGGGCCAGCGCGGGCAGCGTGTACTTGTCGGAGATGACCTCGCCCTGCTCGGTGACCTTGATCGCGCCGTCGAGCGTGCCGTACGGCTGGGCCAGGATCGCCTCGTGGGTGGGGCCGCCGCCGCGGCCGACCGTGCCGCCCCGGCCGTGGAACAGCCGCAGCCGCACGCCGTGCTTGGCGGCGATGTCGCGCAGCGCGCGCTGCGCCTTGTGGATGGCCCACTGGCTGGTGGTGATGCCGGCCTCCTTGTTGGAGTCGGAGTAGCCCAGCATCACCTCCTGCACGTCGCCGCGCGCCCGCACCAGCGCCCGGTACGGGGCCAGGCTGAGCAGCTCGTCCAGGATCTGGCCACCGGCCCGCAGCTCGGCGACCGTCTCCAGCAGCGGCACGAAGCCGATCGAGGCACGCGGCGCGTGCGGGTCGACCAGCCCCGCCTCGCGCGCCAGCACCGCCGCCGCGAGCACGTCGTCCACCCCGCGCGTCATCGAGACGATGTACGACTCGACGACGTCTTCGCCGAAGCGCTCCTGCGCGGCGCGGATGGTGCCGAACACGTCGTAGGTCTTGCGGGCCGAGTCGGTCAGCGGGCTGTCCGCGCTCGACAGCGGCCGCCGCCCGGTCAGCTCCTTGGCCAGCAGCGCGATGCGCTCGGCCCGGCCCAGCGAGGCGTAGTTGGTGACCTCGCCGACCTGGGTGTAGAGCTGCGCCAGCACCGCGTGGTGCGCGTCGGCGTGCTCGCGCACGTCCATCGTCGCCAGGTGCAGGCCGAACGCGCTGACCGTGCGGATCACCGAGGCGAGCCGGCCGACCGCGGTGAGCTGCCCGGCGTTGCGGGCCAGCGAGGCCCGCATCAGCTCCAGGTCGGCGACCAGGTCGCGGGTGCCGCGGTAGTCGCGGCCGGGCACGTGCTCGGTGCCCTGCGCCAGCCGGGCCCGGGTGTTGGCGAGCTTCGCCCGGATGCAGCGGGCCTTGAGCCGGTACGGCTCCTCGGCGTTGACGCGGCGGAAGCGCTCGTTGACCTCGCCCAGCGCGTCGAGGTCCTTGGCCAGGCTGGCGGACAGGTCCAGGGACACCCCGCGCAGCCGGCGCGACACCGACACCTCGTTGATCAGGTGCTCCAGCGCGTTCTCCACCGCCCGGATGCCGTGCTCGTGCTGCAGCAGCAGCACGTCGCGGGTGACCGTCGGGGTGACGTACGGGTTGCCGTCGCGGTCGCCGCCGATCCAGGTGCCGAAGGTCAGCGGGCGGGTGGTCGGCGCGGTGTCCACGCCCAGCCGCTTGAGCGTCTCGGCGAGGTCGTCGAGCACCTGCGGGGCCGCGTCGTCGTAGAGGTCGCGCAGGTAGTAGACGGCGTTGCGGGCCTCGTCGGTCGGGTCCGGCCGGTCCAGGCGCAGCTCGTCGGTCTGCCACAGCAGGTCCAGCAGCTCCGACAGGCGGCGGTCGTTGAGCGCGGTCTCGCCGTACAGCGCGGACGCGGCGAACTCGCCGTCGAGCTGGTCGGCGACGCCGCGCAGCTTGGTCAGGATGGAGCGGCGGGCCGCCTCGGTCGGGTGCGCGGTGAACACCGGCCGGATCGCCAGCCGCCGGGCGGCCGCCGCGATCTCGCTGGCGGGCACGTTGCGCTCGGCGATCAGCTTGGCGGTGGAGTCCAGCCAGCCGCCGTGCACGGCGCGGCGGCGGCGCAGTTCGCGGGCCCGGTGCACCTGCTCGGTGATGTTGGCCAGGTGGAAGTAGGTGGAGAAGGCCCGCGCCAGCAGCGTCGCGGTCGACACGTCGAGGCTGCCGAGCTTCACGGCGGCGGTGTCGGCGTCGCTGCGCACCAGCGCGCGCACCTCTTCGACCAGGTCGAGCAGGCCGCGGCCCTCCTGGCGGGCCAGGGTCTGGCCGAGCAGGCCGCCGAGCCGGCGGATGTCCGCCCGCAGCGCGGCGTCGGCCCCGTCCGCGTCGCCGGAGGCACCGTCGACGTCGGGGTGATAGGTCAGCTCGCTCACCGCGCTGTTCCTTCCGTGGGTACGAAGGACGGCGCTGTCCTGCGGTGGATGCTACTGCCCTGGTGGCCTATGCGGCGGTGTGACGCGGGCCATCCCAAATTCCGCGATCGGCTCCCGCCCCAGCTCAGCCCCCCGTTGATCACTCGACTTGCCTGGCACCTGCGCGTATCTTGCATCCGCTTCCGCCCATATGCCGGGCAAGTCGAGCGATCATGTCGGACCGTGGGCGCGGATCAGGCGACGTGCGTGCCCCAGCCGCCGGCGGAGTCGACGATCTGGCCGGTGATCCACTCGGCGTCGGGGGAGCACAGCCAGCCGACGAGCTTCGCCGTGTCGGCGGGGGTGCCCCAGCGTTTGGTCGGGAAGCGGTCGCGGACCCAGGCGTGGGTCTCGGCGTCCGCCCAGCCGGTGTCGTTGGGGCCCGGGTTGACCGCGTTCACGGTGATGCCACGCCCGGCCAGCAGCACGGAGAAGTCCCGGGTCAGATACTCGATCGCGGCCTTGCCGGCGGCGTACGCCAGCTCGCCGGTCATCGGCCCGAGCCGCTGCCCCGAGGTGAACAGCACGATCCGGCCCGGCCGGGCGTCGTCGTGCGCCGCGGCGTACGCCTGCACCAGCAGCATGTTTGCCCGCACGTTCACGGTCAGGTGCCGATCGATCTCGGCGGCGTCCAGCCCGCCCAGCGGCGTGTGCGTGGAGTAGGTGTGGCAGGACACCAGCGTGTCGACCCCGCCGAACCGCTCGACGGCGGCCGCGACCAGCGCCTCCGGCCCGCCGGGCGCCGTCAGGTCGAACGGCTGCCAGTGCACGTGGTCGCCGAGTTCGGCGGCGAGCGCGGCCGGATCGCCGCCCGAGAGCCCCTGCTCGGCGTCGTACGCCGGGTGGCCGGTCAGCAGCACCCGATACCCGTCGCCGACCAGCCTGCGCGCCACCGCCGCACCGATGTTCGTGCTCCGCCCGACACCGGTGACCAGTGCGACAGGCAGGTAGTCAAGATCGTCAGTCATGGGACGACAGTAAGAGGACCGGTCGAGACAGGCAACGCGATTGACGCGCAGTTATGTAGATTGCATCTACGTAGATGCAATCTACATAACTTGGCAGTGAGGTGGCGGCCGGCCGGGCGGTTCCGCCGACACGGCTCGTGTTCTTGAAGTTCGGCAGTCTACGTCAGGGATTCGGTGCTGATCCGCAACGGGTGCGCGACCGGTCGGGCCGGGTGATGCCGGACCATCGTCGTCGTAACCCGCCCCGACCGGGCGCCTCCGGCGCTCACGGTCGCCGAGCGAATGCTTCGTGCAAGAAAGAGGAACCCTATGCGTCGTGTATTCGCGGCCGTCTTCCTGAGCGGCGCGCTGCTCGCCGTCGCCGCCTGCGGTGCCGAGGCGGAGCCGCAGGCCGCAGCCTCGGCCCCGGCCCCGGACTACTCGGCCAACACCAAGACTGTCTGCACTGCGCTGGAGAGCGTGCTCTCCGGCGAGACCCTGCAGAAGAAGACCGACGAGGCGCTGGCAACGGCGCTCAAGGACAAGAAGACCCTGGCCGAGATCGAGAAGGCCTCGATCGAGGTCATGCAGGGCATCTTCACCGAGTGGGCGGCCGGCATCGAGGCCGAGGGGGCCAAGGCTGAGGACCCGCAGTTCAAGGCCGACGTCAAGGGCTTCGCTGACGCGCTCAAGGCCGAGGTCGCCAAGATCGTGAAGGTGGACGACGCCGACAAGGTCATGGACGCCGCCGCCGTCACCTCCGCCGGCGAGAAGCTCGACAAGTACTGCGCCTGACGGCTACGCCCGGCCCGCGCCGGGCGCTGCCGTGCACCGCGCCTGTCCGCACCTGGACGGGCGCGGTTTCGCGTCTGACGGGCATGGCTGTTGACGCGGAGGTCCGGACGCCGCGCGTCAGGCGCGTAAACCGGTCGGCGGGCAGGAGTAGGCTCGACGGCGAAACCCCGTACCTGCCTGGTTGCGGGGCTTTCGCCGTGGCGTGCCCATGGTCCGTGCCTACCGGGCGGGAAGGCGCTTACCCGTGAACCTCACCGGACTCCTCCAAGCGGCGTCGGCCGATCCCGCGCTGGCCCGGGCCACCGAGCTGGCCCGCACCGAACCCCAACTCGACCTCACCGCCCCCGCCTCGGCCCGCCCGTTCCTGGTGGCGAGCGCGGCCCGGCAGCGCCCCGTGCTGGTGGTTACCGCGACCAGCCGCGAGGGCGAGGACCTGGCCGAGGCGCTGGGCGAGTTCCTCGATCCGGCCACCGTGGCCGTGTACCCGGCCTGGGAGACGCTGCCGCACGAGCGGCTGTCGCCGCGCTCGGACACCGTCGGGCGGCGGCTGGCCGTGCTGCGCCAGCTCGCGCACCCCGAGGGCCGCCCGCTGCGGGTGGTCGTCGCGCCGGTGCGCAGCATGTTGCAGCCCCAGCTCAAGGGCCTCGGCGACCTGGAACCGATCGACCTGCGCCAGGGCACGGTGGTGGTGCTGGAGGAGCTGACGCACACGCTGCACGATCTGGCGTACGCCCGGGTGGATCTCGTCACCAAGCGCGGCGAGTTCGCGGTGCGCGGCGGGATTCTGGACATCTTCCCGCCGACCGACGAGCACCCGTCGCGGGTGGAGTTCTGGGGCGACGAGGTCGAGGAGATCCGCACCTTCGCCGTCGCCGACCAGCGCACCATTGCCAAGGTCGACCGGCTGTGGGCCCCGCCCTGCCGGGAGCTGCTGCTCACGCCCGAGGTGCGCGAGCGCGCGGCGCAGCTCGCCGCCGAGCACCCGGCGCTGGAGGAGATGCTGACCAAGCTGGCCGAGGGCATCCCGGTGGAGGGCATGGAGTCGCTGTCCCCGGCGCTGCACCACGGCCGGGACTCGATGCAGCTGCTGCTGGACTGCGTGCCGGGCGACACGCTGGTGCTGCTGGCCGACCCGGAGCGCATCCGCACCCGCGCCCACGACCTGGTGCGCACCTCGGAGGAGTTCCTGGAGGCGAGCTGGGCCGCGGCCGCCGTCGGCGGCAAGGCCCCGATCGACCTCGGCGCGGCCGCGTTCAAGACCCTCGCCGAGGTGCGCGGACACGCCGCGACCCTGGATCTGCCCTGGTGGACGACGTCGCCGTTCGGCCTGGTCGCCACCGAGAAGGCGGCCGACGAGCCGTGGCTGGACACCCCCGAGGTGCACGTGGCCCCGGACACCGGCGCGGTGCTGACCTGGTCGGCGACCCAGCCGCCGGTCTACCACGGGGACACCGCGAAGGTGATCGCCGACGTGAAGGGCTGGCTGGCCGAGGGCTGGCGGGTCGCGCTGATCTTCGAGGGCCACGGGCCGGCGCAGCGCTCGGTCGAGGTGCTGCGCGATGCCGGGGTCGGCGCGACGCTCGCCGAGCAGATCGCCGAGCTGCCCGAGCCGGGCCAGGTCGTGGTGAGCTGCGGCCGGCTGCGGCTGGGCCTGGTCGACGAGGCCGCGAAGCTCGCCGTGCTGACCGGGGCGGAGATCTCCGGCGGGCGCGGCACCGGCAACCGCGAGCTGGGGCGCATGCCGTCGCGGCGGCGTAACACGATCGACCCGCTGGAGCTGCGCGCGGGCGACTTCGTGGTGCACGAGGCGCACGGCATCGGCAAGTACGTCGAGCTGGTCCAGCGCAAGGTCAACGGCGCGGACCGGGAGTACCTGGTCATCGAGTACGCCGCCAGCAAGCGCGGCCAGCCGGGTGACCGGCTGTTCGTGCCGACCGACGCCCTCGACCAGCTCTCCCGCTACGTCGGCGGCGAGCAGCCCACGCTGCACAAGATGGGCGGCGCGGACTGGCAGAAGGCCAAGGCGCGGGCCCGCAAGGCGGTCCGCGAGATCGCCGCGCAGCTGATCCAGCTGTACGCCGCCCGGCAGGCCGCGCCGGGCCACGCCTTCGGCCCGGACACCCCCTGGCAGCGCGAGCTGGAGGACGCCTTCCCCTACCAGGAGACGCCCGACCAGCTGTCCGCGATCGAGGAGGTCAAGTACGACATGGAGAAGCCGGTCCCGATGGACCGGCTGATCGCGGGCGACGTCGGCTACGGCAAGACCGAGATCGCGGTGCGGGCGGCGTTCAAGGCGGTGCAGGACGGCAAGCAGGTCGCCGTGCTGGTGCCGACGACGCTGCTGGCGCAGCAGCACTACAACACGTTCTCCGAGCGGATGGCGCAGTTCCCGGTGGTGCTGCGGCAGCTGTCGCGGTTCGCGACCCCGAAGGAGGCCGAGGAGACGCTGAACATGGCCGCCGAGGGCCGCGCCGACATCGTCATCGGCACCCACCGGCTGATCCAGAAGAGCACCCGGTTCAACAAGCTCGGCCTGGTCATCGTCGACGAGGAGCAGCGCTTCGGTGTCGAGCACAAGGAGCGCCTCAAGGAGATGCGCACCAACGTGGACATGCTGACCATGTCCGCGACGCCGATCCCGCGCACCCTGGAGATGTCGATCACCGGCATCCGGGAGATGTCCCAGATCACCACGCCGCCGGAGGAGCGCCACCCGGTGCTCACCTACGTCGGGGCGTACGACGACAAGCAGGTCGCCGCCGCGATCCACCGCGAGCTGCTGCGCGACGGGCAGGTGTTCTACCTGCACAACCGGGTCGAGACGATCGACAAGGCGGTGCGCCGTATCCGGGAGCTGGTGCCCGAGGCCCGGGTGGTGGCCGCGCACGGGCAGATGGGCGAGGACGCGCTGGAGAAGGTGATGGTCGGCTTCTGGGAGAAGGAGTACGACGTCCTGGTCGCCACCACCATCATCGAGTCCGGCATCGACATCCCGAACGCGAACACGCTGATCCTGGAGCGGGCCGACCTGCTCGGCCTGGCCCAGCTGCACCAGATCCGGGGCCGGGTGGGCCGCGGCCGCGAGCGGGCGTACGCCTACTTCCTCTACCCGCCGGAGAAGCCGCTCACCGAGCAGGCGCACGAGCGGCTGGCCACCATCGCCCAGCACACCGAGTTGGGTGCGGGCATGTACGTGGCGATGAAGGACCTGGAGATCCGCGGCGCGGGCAACCTGCTCGGCGGGGAGCAGTCCGGCCACATCGAGGGCGTCGGCTTCGACCTGTACGTGCGCATGGTCGGCGAGGCGGTGGCGCAGTTCAAGGGTGGCGGCGCGGCGGCTGAGGAGGTGCCCGAGGTCAAGATCGATCTGCCGATCGACGCGCACCTGCCGCACGACTACATCGACTCCGAGCGGCTGCGCCTGGAGATCTACCGCAAGCTCGCCTCGGCCCGCGACGAGGTCGCGCTGCAGGAGGTCGTCGCCGAGCTGACCGACCGCTACGGCGAGCCGCCCGCCCCGGTGGCGAACCTGGTCGCGGTCGCCAAGCTGCGGATGACGGCCCGGTCGTACGGCCTGACCGAGATCTCGCTGCAGGGCAAGCACGTGCGCTTCGGCCCGCTCGAACTGGCCGACTCCAAGCAACTGCGGCTCAAGCGCTACCACCCCGACTCGGTCTACAAGACGGTGAACTCGCAGGTCAGCGTGCCGACGCCGATGACCCGCCGGGTCGGCGGCGAGCCGCTGCGCGACCAGGCGCTGCTCGACTGGTGCGCCCAGCTGCTGAAGGACGTGCTGGGCTGATGCGATTTCCGGGGCTGACGAACGGGGACGGACGCGGCGAGGAGGCGGCGTGACGGTGCGTTGGACCGTGGTGGACACCCCGATCGGGCCGCTGAGCTGCGCTGTCGACGACATCGGGCTGTGCGCGCTGCAGTTCGGCGCGCTCGACGTGGTGCAGGACGTCGACCCGCTGCTCGACGACGTCGCCGGGCAGCTGCGCGCCTACTTCGCGGGCGAGCTGGTGGAGTTCACCGTGCCGGTGTCGGTGCGTCGCGGCAGCGACTTCGAGCGGGCGGTCTGGGCCGAGCTGTCCCGCATCCCGTACGGCGAGACGCACACGTACGGCGAGGTGGCGCGGGCGGTGGGGGAGCCGGACGCGGCCCGCGCGGTCGGGGTGGCCTGCAACCGCAACCCGGTCGCCGTGGTGGTCCCGTGCCACCGCGTGGTCGGCGCGGGCGGCAAACTCGTCGGCTTCGGCGGCGGCCTCCCCCGCAAACGCCACCTCCTCGAACTCGAAGCCCGAGTCCGCATGGAACACGACTGGCTCGCCTGACCCCCGCCTCGCCGCCTCGCCCGCCTCATGATCGCTCGACTTGCCTGGCACCTGTGCGTATCTTGGGCGCGCTTTCGCCCACCTGCCTGGCAAGTCGAGCGATCAAGGACCGGGGAACGCGGAAGGGGCGGCCTGGACGGTGTCCGGGCCGCCCCTTCGGGCATGCGAGTGCGGGTCAGGCCGGTTTGCGGCTGGTGACCGCGGCGATGGCGGCCCAGCCGAGGGCGAGGGCGGCGAAGCCGTAGCCGAAGGCCGGGTAGTCGATCGGCGGGGCGCCGATGAAGAAGTCCTGCAGCCAGGTGGCCCCCGCGGTGGCGGCGGTGGCGACGGCCGCGCCGAAGACGGCGGCGACCAGGGCCAGGCCGAGCCCGGAGGAGCCCTTCGGGACGGCGACGCGCTCCGGGCCGGTCTGCTGCGGGATCAGGGACTTCCGGTTGCGGGTGCCGGCGAAGGCGAGGAAGACCAGGTCGATGGCGACCGCGCCGGCGAGCAGCAGCAGCGGCGGGATGGACTTCGGGAAGCCCGTCCCGGCCAGCAGGCCCCAGACGACCAGGCGGTAGGCCAGGTAGGTGGCGGCGATGGCGGTGGCGGTGAACCGGGCGCCCACGAAGGCGCGGGCCGCGACCAGGGTCAGCAGGGCCGCGCCGGTGATCCAGGCCGGGTAGACCCAGGCGTCGACCGGCAGCGCGAAGCCCTGCACCGCGATGTCGTCGACGGGGCGGCCGATCTGGTCGGCGGCGAACTTGAGCAGGATCGGCTCGGCGGTCGGCGTGCCGGCCCGCCACGACTCCAGCGAGAGCACGCCGTACTCCTGGTGCTGGCTGGGGAACAGGACGTTCTCCAGGAAGAAGCCCCAGATCGCGGCGCTGATCAGGGTGCGGGCGCGGCCGGGCGGGGTGGAGATCCAGTAGCCGCGGGCGACGCCGAGCAGCATGAACGCGGTGCCGAGGTACAGCAGGGCGTGGCTGAGGCTCCAGGCGGTGATGTCCAGCCCGTTGATCTTGTGGTTGAGGATGTCGATCGGGATGGCGACCAGGAACGTCGCCGTGCCGCCCACCATCAGACGCTTCGCGAGTTTGTCGACGCCCACGTTGTGGTAGGCCTGGAACAGCACCAGGGCCACCACGATGACCGTGCCCGCCGTGTTCAGCAGGTGCGGCGGGGCCAGGTCGTCGCGCAGCCACTTGAAGTGCCAGGACATGTCCCAGGTCGAGCCCAGCATCTTCAGCGCGAAGGCGATCAGCCAGAGCCGGTAGACGGCGGCGACCACCGCGGGGCCCTGAGCTGCGTCGGGCCCGCTGCGGGCCAGGCCCACCCAGCCCGAGGTGGTACGAGGAAGCGTCTGCGTCGTCACGGGCGGAATTCTGCCGTGTCGGAGGGTGTTCACGCGTCCTTCGAACACCTGAATCCACCCTGAGATCTCCCCGAGTCGCCGTTCGTGAGAGAGTGGCGGCGTAAGCGCCTGTCACTGGAGGATTCCGTGCGCCGTCTGACCGCCGCGGCCGGCATCGCCGTCGCCCTGCTGGCCCTGACCGCCTGCCGGTCGAATCCGAGCGTCGCCGCATACGTCGGCGACGAGTCGTTCACCGAGGCCAAGGTCGACCAGCTCACCGAGCAGGCCGCGAAGGTCCAGCAGACGGCCCAGCCGGGTGACACCGCCGCCATCCGCACCGAGGTCGTCCAGCTGCTCATCTACAACGCCCTGTGCAAGCGGATCGCCGCGGAGAAGGGCATCAAGCTGCCCGCCGTGGCGGCCGGCCCGAGCGAGTACGAGACGATCCGCCAGGAGTCGCAGACCTGCGTCCAGGCGCTGCCGCTGGACCAGATGAAGCCGTCGGACGAGGACCTCCGCAAGGTCTACGACAACGGCGTGGAGATCGGCGTGCTCGACCCGAAGCAGTCGTTCGATCAGATCAAGCCGCAGCTGGCGGGCGACCCGCAGGTCGCCGGAGCGATCGCGGTGTACCGGGTGCTCACCGACGCCGCCAAGTCCGCCGACGTGACGGTGAACCCGCGCTACCGCCCGCTGGACCTGCCGGTGCTGAGCGCCGGCGAGCGCGGGGCGGTGCTCAGCGCGCCGTTCGGCCAGTACGAGCCCGGCGTCTCCAACAGCTGACGGTGACCCGCCGGATCGTTCTGCTCGTCACCTCGCCCCGGATGCCCGCGGGGCTGCTCACGGCAGCCGCGTGGGACGTGGTGCGGGCCCATCCCGTGCTGGCCGGAGCCGACGGCGAGCAGATCGTCGCCCTGCGCGCCGCAGGCGCGACCGTCACCGTCGTGCCGGACGCGACCGCGGCGACCCTGCTCGACGCCGCGCAGCCGGTGGCCGTGTGGCTGGCCGGGCCGAGCGGCGACGAGTTCCTCGCCCGCGAGCTCGGCCTGCGGCTGGCCCGCGAACCCGGCCTTGCCGAGCTGGAGTTGATGTACGGCTCCTGGGACCCGCCCGGGGCGCGCCTGCTCGACGCGGTGGCGGTCACCGACCGGCTGCAGAGCAGCGACCCGTGGCGGCGCGAGCAGACCCACCGCACCCTGGCGAAATACCTGCTCGAGGAGGCGTACGAGGCCTACGACGCGATCGTCGCCGGAGACCACGCGGCGGTGCGCGACGAGATGGGCGACGTGCTGCTGCAGGTGCTGTTCCACGCCCAGCTGGCCCAGGAGCTGCCCGAGGACGAGCGCTGGACCATCGACGACGTGGCCGGAGACTTCGTGGCGAAGATGGTGCGCCGCAACCCGCACGTCTTCGCGGACACCCCGACCGAGGACATCGAAGAGATCATCGCCACTTGGGAGCGCGTCAAGGCCGAGGAGAAGGGCGGCGCCCGCTCGCCGCTGGACGGGGTGACCTGGTCGCTGCCCTCGCTGACGCTGGCCGCCAAGCTGCTCGCCCGCGCCCGCCGCCACGGCCTGCCCGAGCCCGACCCGTCCGACACCCTCGGCGGCCGCCTGCTGGCGCTGGTCGCCGCGGCGGGCGAGGACCCCGACGCCGAAGCCGCCCTCCGCGAGGAACTACACCGCTACGCCGCCTCCGTCACCCCCTGACGACGTCGCGGCCCGCCGCCCCCTTGCGCAACTCTCAAGGACTCGCGGCTTGCCCGCTTCAGGAGACCGCAACTTTTCAAGAGTTGCGGCAGGGGTGGGGCTTGATCGTCCGACTTGCCTGGCAAGTGGGCGAAAGCGCGGCCGAGATACGCACACCTGCCCGGCAAGTCGAGCGACCATGAGGGCGCCGGGTACGTTGAGCCGATGATGCTGGAGTTCGCCCCGCTGGCGGAGCACATCGCCGACGCTCTGCTGGAGTCGTCGCCCGAGCTGGCCGCCTCGGCCGGGGACCACCGCTTCGACGACCGCCTGCCGGACCTGTCGCCCGACGGCACCACCGCCGACGTCGCCATGCTGCGCGACGCGGCCGGGGCGCTGTCACAGGTGGACGCGGACCTGCTGGACGACGAGGAGCGGGTCGACCACGCCATCCTCAGCTCGCTGGTCGACCGGCAGCTGTTCGAGCTGACCGAGGTGCGCTCGCACCAGTGGAACCCGCTGCGGCACAACCCGGGCGCGCTGCTGCACGCGCTGATGGCGCGGCCGTTCGCGCCGGTGGAGCAGCGCCTGCACGCGCTGGCGGGACGGCTGCTGCAGGTGCCCGACGCGCTGGCCACGGCACGCACGGTGCTGCGCGACGCGCCCCGCATCCACCTGGAGACCGCGGCCGGCCAGTTCGCCGGCACCGCCGCGCTGGTGCGCGAGGAACTGCCCCGGCTGCTGCTGCAGGAGCCGGGCCTGGCCGAGCAGATGCAGCTGGTCGCCGCGGAGGCGGTGCTGGCGCTGGACGACTTCGCCGCGTGGTGCGCCACCCAGGCCGAGCGGGGCGAGGGCCGTGACCCGCGGCTGGGCCGCCGGCTCTGGGAGGCCAAGCTGTGGCACACGCTGGACACCGAGCTGGGCGCGGCCGAGGTGCTCAAGCGGGCGCAGGACAACGTCGAGCGGGTCACCGCCGAGCTGCGCGAGGTCGCCGTCGAGCTGGTCGGCGGCAGGGCCGACGACGAGACGGTGCGCCGGGCGCTGGACCTGATCGCCGCCGAGCACCCCGACAACGCCTCCATCGTCGGGCTGGCCTACCACGCGGTCGAGGAGACGACCGCGTTCGTACGCGAGCACGACCTGCTCACCCTCATCGACGACCCGCTGGTCATCGAGGAGATGCCGGAGTTCTCGCGGGGCGTGGCGGTGGCCTACTGCGACCCGCCGGGCGCGCTGGAGACGGCGGTGGTGCCCACGTTCTACTGCATCGCGCCGACCCCGGCGGGCTGGCCCGCACAGCGGGTCGAGTCGTTCTACCGCGAGTACAACGACCACGCCATCCGCAACCTCACCGTGCACGAGGCCATGCCCGGGCACTTCCTGCAGCTGGCGCACGCCCGCCGCTACCGGGGCAGCACCCGGGTGCGGGCGCTGGGCCGCTCGGGCACCTTCATCGAGGGCTGGGCCGTCTACGCCGAGCAGGCGATGGTCGAGCGCGGGTACGGCGGCCTGCCGGTGCGCGCGACGCAGCTGAAGATGCAGCTGCGCTCCAGCATCAACGCGATCCTCGACCAGCTCGTGCACTGCGAGGACCTGAGCGAGGCCGACGGCATGGCACTCATGCTGGAGCGCGGCTTCCAGGAGGAGGGCGAGGCGGCCGGCAAGTGGCGGCGTGCGCTGCTGTCCTCGGCACAGCTGTCGACGTACTTCGTGGGCTGGGCGGAGGTGGCCGAGATCGCCCGGCTGCGGCCGGCCGGGGTCACCCCGCGGGAATGGCACGATCGCATGCTCTCGTACGGCTCGCCCGCACCCCGCCACCTGCGCACACTGCTCGGCCTGTGAGGGTTTGCGCCGCACCGGGGCGATGGGGGAGGCTGTCGCCCATGCGAAACACGGCTCGTCCCGGCACGCCGCGTGCCATGCGACCTCCCGTGTTCCGCCGCGCCGTGCTCGCACCCCTGCTGGGCGCGCTGCTGGTGCTCACCGGCTGCCAGGCCATCACCGACGACGGCGTCGCGCCCGGTCGCGTCCGGCTGCTCGGGGACATGACGGCGCAGCTGCAGCGCGCCTCCCAGCGGCCGTACCACGCGGAGTATCTGCTGGCCGAGGGGACGCGGGGCGAGATCTCGCAGCAGATCGGCCCGGCGCGGGCGGTGTACGCCTACCCCGGCGGGCGGCTCATGGTCGACCCGAACGGGCACACCTCCTGCGTGACCGCGGTGCGCCCGGCGCGCTGCCAGATCCGGCCGCTGCCCGGTCCCGGCCCGGCCGCGCTCACCGGCTACAGCGAGGTGACCCGGCACGGACTGGTCACCGCACCGATCGTCACCGAGCTGCTGCAGGCGGCACAGCTGCAGTCGCAGGCCGAGGTGGAGGCGCACGACGTCACCCTGGCCGGACAGCAGGCGACCTGCCTGGACGTGTCGGGGCTGACCGACGCCGACGCGGGCGGCTTCACCGTCTGCGTCACCGCCGCGGGTGTGCTGGCCAGCTTCACCGGCGTGATCGGCGGGGTGGACGTCGACCAGGCGCTGACCCGGGTCTCCTCGTCGCCCCCGGCGGCGGTCTTCGCGCTGCCCGAGGGGGCGCGGGTGGTGGACCACCGGCCGAAGACCCCGGCGCCGTGACGGGTCGATAGGCTGCCCTGGTACGCACCGGCCGCTCCGGCCAGGGGATGTCATTGCCGACGACCACGCCAGTGAGCGCACACGAACGAGGGAGCACACGTGGCCACCATTGAAGGCTTCGTAGCCCGGGAGATCCTCGACTCCCGCGGTAATCCGACCGTCGAGGTCGAGGTCGGTCTCGACGACGGCACCATCGCCCGCGCCGCGGTGCCCTCCGGCGCCTCCACCGGCGCCTACGAGGCACTGGAGCTGCGCGACGGCGACAAGAGCCGCTACCTGGGCAAGGGCGTCGAGAAGGCCGTCGCCAACATCGAAGACCAGATCATCGACCAGCTCATCGGGTACGAGGCGAGCGAGCAGCGCCTCATCGACCAGAAGATGCTGGAGCTGGACGGCACCCCCGACAAGTCCGTGCTGGGCGCGAACGCGATCCTGGGCGTCTCGCTCGCGATCGCGAAGGCGGCCGCCAAGAGCGCGGAGCTGAGCCTGTTCCGCTACCTCGGCGGCCCGAACGCGCACCTGCTGCCGGTGCCGATGATGAACATCATGAACGGCGGCGCGCACGCCGACTCCAACGTGGACATCCAGGAGTTCATGATCGCGCCGATCGGCGCGCCGAGCTTCCGTGAGGCGCTGCGCTCCGGCGCGGAGGTCTACCACGCGCTCAAGAGCGTGCTGAAGAAGAAGGGCCTGTCCACCGGCCTGGGCGACGAGGGCGGCTTCGCGCCGAACCTGCCGACCAACGCCGCGGCGCTGGACCTGATCGCGGAGGCCGTGCAGGCCGCCGGCTACACCCTGGGCAGCGACATCGTGCTGGCGCTGGACGTGGCCGCGACCGAGTTCTTCGACAACGACGTGTACACCTTCGAGGGTGTCGCGAAGTCGCGCGAGGAGATGATCGCGTACTACGCCAAGCTGGCCGAGTCGTACCCAATCGTGTCGATCGAGGACCCGCTGGCCGAGGACGACTGGGCGGGCTGGAGCGCGATGACCGCCCAGCTCGGCGGCAAGATTCAGATCGTCGGTGACGACCTGTTCGTCACCAACCCGACCCGCATCGCCCGCGGCATCGCCGAGAGCGCGGCCAACGCGGTGCTGGTCAAGGTGAACCAGATCGGCTCGCTGACCGAGACGTTCGACGCCGTCGAGCTGGCCCACCGCAGCGGTTTCCGCACCATGATGAGCCACCGCTCGGGCGAGACCGAGGACACCACCATCGCCGACCTCGCCGTCGCGATGGGCTGTGGCCAGATCAAGACCGGCGCGCCGGCCCGTTCGGACCGCGTCGCCAAGTACAACCAGCTGCTGCGCATCGAGGAGGAGCTGGCCGACGCGGCCCGCTACGCCGGCGCGGCCGCGTTCCCGCGGTTCACCGCGGGAAAGTGATTCTGTCGCGGTTCACCGCGGGAAAGTAAGCAACAGCCGGATTTCGAGCGGCTGCGCGGGTTCGTGACGGTGTCCCGTCGCAGGGCCTAGCATGTGATCGAAGCTCCTTTCATGCCACCTGTACGACGTGGAGGGAGCTTCGGTCATCGCGCAGGGGGGAGGGGTGATGCAGCGGCGACAGCCTGGAGGGCAGGGGCCGGTGCGTCGCCCCCAGGGCGGCGCCCGCGGCGCTCGCGGCACCGCCGCCGTCCGCACCCGCGAGGGCGACCGCTCGCTGAGCCGCCCCGCGGCCGCCCGCCGCGCCGCCGCCGCCGGAGCGGCCAAGCGCACCAGCGCCCCGAACCCGCACGGCCTCACCGGCCGGGCGACCGCGCTGCTGGTGATCCTCGCGGCGCTGGCGCTGGGCTACGCCTACCCGGTGCGCGTCTACCTCACCCAGCTCGCCGAGATCGACGCGATGCGGCAGTCGCAGCTCGAACAGCAGGAGCGCATCGCGGGGCTGGAGCGGCAGGCCGAGAAGTGGAAGGACGACGAGTACATCAAGGCTCAGGTCCGCCGCCGCTTCTTCTGGGTCTACCCGGGGCAGACCCCGCTGATGCCGATCTGGGACCCGGACGGCAAGACCGACCAGGACCAGACCCCGAAACCGCCACCGCCCGCCGAGCCCGACAGCTGGTACGGCAAGCTCTGGACCCGCCTGGACCCGGAGCAGGAGCAGAAGAACTAGGAGCACAGATGGATCGCGACCTCGTGCCCGCGCCGACGCGGCAGGAGGCGACCGAGTCCGATCTCGCCGCGGTCCGGGCCCAGCTCGGCCGGCCCACGCGCGGCACCCGGGCGGTGGCGCACCGCTGCCCGTGCGGCAAGCCCGACGTGGTGGAGACGGTGCCCCGGCTGCCCGACGGCACGCCCTTCCCGACTTTGTTCTACCTGACCTGCCCGCGGGCGACCGCGGAGTGCAGCCGGCTGGAGTCGGCCGGGCTGATGAAGGAGATGAACGAGCAGCTGCGCACCGACCCGGAGCTGCGCGCGGCCTACCTGAAGGCGCACGAGGACTACCTGACCCGCCGCGAGGCGATCGGGCACGTGCCGGAGATCGAGAACGTCTCCGCGGGCGGCATGCCCGACCGGGTGAAGTGCCTGCACGTGCACCTGGGCCACGCGCTGGCCGCCGGTCCCGGGGTCAACCCGTTCGGCGACGAGGTCATCGCGCTGGTCGAGCCGTGGTGGACGGCGGGTCCGTGCGTTGAGTGAGCTGACCGTACGCAAGGCCCGCACCGCCGACGTGCGCGGCATCCGCCGGCTGATCGACACGTACAGCGGCGAGCGCCGCCTGCTCAGCAAGGCCACCGTCGCGATATACGAGGACGTGCCCGAGTTCCGGGTGGCCGTCGACGACGACGGCGCGGTCGTCGGCTGCGGCGCGCTGCACGTGCTCTGGGAGGACCTGGCCGAGATCCGCACCGTCGCCGTGGACGCCACCTGGCGCGGCCGCCGCGTCGGCCACCAGATCGTCGAAGCCCTCCTCGACGACGCCCGCGAGCTGGGCGTACGCCGCGTCTTCGTGCTCACCTTCGAGACCCGCTTCTTCGCCTCCTTCGGCTTCACCGAGATCGATGGCGCCCCCGTCCCCCCGCCCGTCTACGAGCAGCTCCTCCGCTCCTACGACGAGGGCGTAGCCGAATTCCTGGGCCTGGAACGCGTCAAACCCAACACCCTCGGCAACACCCGCATGCTCCTCCACCTGTGAAAGGAAGGGCACCTTCCCATCGCTATGCGTAGCGGAAGGGCACCTTCTCAACGCCTGTAGGGTGGTGACGTGGGAGATGCCGTCGCCGCGATCGACTGTGGCACCAACTCGATCCGCCTGCTGATCACCGAGAACGGCCGCGACGTCGAACGCCTGATGCGCATCGTGCGCCTGGGCGCGGGGGTGGACCGCACGGGCCGCCTGGACCCGGCCGCGATCGAGCGCACCCGGGCCGCGCTGGACGAGTACCGCACGCTCATCGAGTCGCACGGGGTGACCCGCATCCGCATGGTCGCCACCAGCGCCACCCGCGACGCGGCGAACGCGGCGGACTTCCACGACATGGTGCGCGCCACGCTGGGCCGGCCCGCCGAGGTCATCACCGGCACCGAGGAAGCGGCGCTGTCCTTCGGCGGTGCCGTGACCGGCCTGGACGGCACCGGCCCCTACCTCGTGGTGGACATCGGCGGCGGCTCGACCGAGTTCGTCCGGGGCCATCGCGCCGTGGACAGCTCGATCAGCATGGACATCGGCTGCGTACGCATGACCGAGCGCCACCTGCCCGCCGACCCGCCGACTCCCGCGCAGCTCGACGCGGCGACCCGCGACATCGACGCCGCCGTGTCGCGGGCCCTGGCCCACGTCGGCACCGGCCCGGCCACGCTGGTCGGGGTGGCGGGCACGGTCACCACGCTGGCCGGCATCGCGCTGGGCCTGGACCGCTACGACCCCGCCCGGATCCACCACTCGGTGCTGCCCGCGGCGACGGTCGAGCGGCTCGCCGCGCAGCTGTCCGCGATGGACCACGACGCGCGGGCGGCGATCCCGGTGATGCATCCGGGCCGGGTCGACGTGATCATCGCGGGTGGGCTGATCCTGCGGGAGATCATGCGGCAGACCGGCTTCCGCGAGATCGTCGTCTCCGAACACGACATCCTCGACGGCATCGCCGTCTCCATCAGCCACTGAGCAGGACATTCCACATCGAAAGCTAGCGCGCTGCTTGCAGTACTGCGCATCGCACACTACTGTGCTCAGCGTGGATACCACCCAACTGCTCAAGGGGGTGCTCGACCTGGCCGTGCTCGCCGTGCTGCGCGACGACGACGGCTACGGGTACGACATCCTCCGCCGGCTGCGCACCGCCGGGCTGACCGAGATCGGCGACGCCTCGGTCTACGGCACCCTGCGCCGGCTGTTCGCGGCCGGCTATCTCACCACCTACGTGGTGCCCTCCGAGGAGGGCCCGCACCGCAAGTACTACGCGCTCAACCCGGCCGGGCGGACCCAGCTCAAGCAGGGTGGCGACGTCTGGCGCGAGTTCGCCTCCACGATGAACACCCTGCTGAGGGAGCCGGCATGAGCGAGCACCGCGAGGAGAGGGCATGAGCGAGCACCGCGAGCGAGTCATGAGCTTGGGCCATGCCGTCGACGAGCACTGCGAGGAGAGGGCATGAACGTCGAGATCGCACAGTATGCGGCGCAGGTCGGCGCGGCCCTGTCCGACCTGCCCGAGCACGCGCGCAACGACCTGCTCGAAGACCTGCCGGCGCACCTGGCCGAGGTGGCGGCCGAGATCGAGGCCGAGGGCGGCGGCGCGACGCTGGCCGAGCGGCTCGGGCCGCCCAGCGCGTACGCCGCCGAGCTGCGCGCCACGCTGGGCCACCCGGGGGGCCACAGCCGGACGAGCGCCTGGGCGGGGCGGGCCGTGTCCCGGGTGCGGGCGCGCTGGGACGGGCTGGACCGCCGGCTCGGTCCGGTGATCGGCTACGAGCGCCTGGGCGAGTTCCTGGCGCTGCTGCGTCCGGCCTGGTGGGTGCTGCGCGGCTGGCTGGTCGCGATGCTGGTGGCGCAGCTGTGGCGCGACGGCGACGGGCTGGGCCTGCTGCCGCGCTTCGAGGGCAGCACCCTGCTCGGCCTGCTGGTGCTGATCGCGTTCGTGGTCGGCTCGATCTGGCTCGGCCGGCGCACCGCCGCCGCCCCGCCGGCCCGCCGCCGGACGCGGGTGGCGCTGGGCGCGGCGACGGCGGTGGTGGTCGTGTTCGGCCTGGGACTGTGGGCCGCTGCGGACGACCGGCTGATGGGTTCGTTCTGGCAGGAGTCGACGCCCACGTCCTGGGTGAACGATCCGTACAACCAGGTCAACGACATCTTCGTGCTGGGTCCGGACGGGCAGATCATCCAGGGCGCGCGGCTGGTCGACCAGGACGGCAGCCCGGTGGTGCTCGGCTACTGCGCGCAGCGCTTCGGCTGGGAGGGTCCGGGCGGGGGCGGCCGGGGCTGGGAGTGGCGGGTCGTGTACCCGTCCTGTCCCGACCTCAGCGCGCCGCAGCTGCCCTGGGTGGCGGTGTCGCCGGCACCGCTGCCCTGGGGCACGCCGTCGCCTTCCGCCACGCCCACGCCCACGCCGTCCGGCTCGGCGGTGCCGTCCCCGTCGGCGGCACCGTCCCCGAGCGCGTCGGCAGGGCCGAAGCTCGTCGGATGAGGTGAGGGGCTGCGAGGGGTGGGCGGCTGCGGCACAATGTCCGCACCGCCCACCCCTCGATCGTGAAGGCCTCCCATGTACGAGCAGCCAGGCCCGCAGGTGCCCCCCGCCCCGTACGCGTTCCCGGGACCCCCGCCGCGCCGGACCGGCCGGACCGTCGCGATCGTCGTGGCGGCGGTGCTCCTGCTGTGCTGCTGCGGCGGCGGGCTCTTCGCGGCGCTCAAGCCGGACGCGCTGGGCGGCTTCGCCAAGGACATCGTGGACGCCGTGAACAGCGATGTGGCCAACGCGGAGCTCGGCGACTGCGTCAACGACTTCGCGAAGGTGGAGGACGCGCGCGTCGTCGACTGCGCGTCGACGGACGCGGCGAACAAGGTCGTCGGCGTCGTCGAGGACGTGCGGGAGTCCGAGTTCGACGCCAAGCAGCAGACGCTGTGCGAGGCCTATCCCACGTGGGATCAGATCGTGTGGATCGGCCGCCAGGGCGGCAACGGCGACGTCTGGTGCCTGGCACCGCTCAAGAGCTGAGCCCGTGGCGGTGCGCCGGTCGCTGTACGGCTGAGGTCACGATGCTGTTTCGGCGGTCGCGCTCGCCCGTCCGGATGGCATGCGAACGGCGCTCACCTGTGGGGTCGCGAAGACTCTCAGCTAACGCTAAGGTGACGCGGTCTCCGTGACCGTACGTGAGAAGAAGACGCCCCCGCCGCGACTCGTTCCGGACGAGGGCACCCCTCGGAAGGAAAGACCTACATGACTGAGCAGGTAACCCCGGCGGTGCAGGAGCAGGAGACCGCGGAGCCCTCGAAGGCGAAGTCGGCCGCGGCCGGCTTCGGCAAGAAGATCCTCGGCTACGGCGTCGGCCTCGCGGTCGTCGCCGGTGGCGGTCTGGCCTGGCAGTACCTGTCCGGCGACCTGGCCATCGCCAAGGTCGGCGACTGCGTGAACGCCTTCGACAAGGTCGACGACGCGAAGGTCGTCGACTGCACCTCGGCCGACGCCGCCAACAAGGTCGTCGGCGTCATCGACGGCGTGTCGGAGGCCGACTTCACGGCCAAGGAGCAGTCGCTGTGCGAGGCGTACCCCACGTGGGACACGATCGTGTGGATCGGCAAGAAGGGCGGCACCGGTGACAGCTGGTGCCTGGAGCCCCTCAAGAAGTGAGCCGGCTCACCGTGACGTGAGGTGACCTCACGCTCGGTGTACGGCCTGCGCGGCGGCGTGGTGAGTTACGACCATAAGTCGTAACTTTCGCCACGCCGCCGCTGTCTTCCCCGGTACCGTCCGGTGTGGTTGGCTACCCGGAACGCCACGACTGTGCGACCAGCCAATGACGACTGACCGTCAGGAGGACGACCGATGGGTGAAATGGTGGATTACCCCAGCAACGGGGGGACCAGTGAGGGCTACCTCGCGCTGCCCAAGAGCGGCAGTGGACCTGCGGTCATCGTGATCCAGGAGTGGTGGGGCCTGGTCCCGCACATCATCTCGCTGGCCGACCGATTCGCCGAGGCCGGGTTCGTGGCGCTCGCGCCCGACCTGTACCACGGCGCGCACACCACCGAGCCCGACGAGGCCGGCAAGCTGATGATGGGCCTGGCCATGGACCAGGCCGCGAAGGACATCGCGGGAGCGGCGTCATACCTGGCCGGCCGCCCGGAGACCACCGGTGGCGTGGGCGCGGTGGGCTTCTGCATGGGCGGCAGCCTGGCGCTGTGGTCCGCCACGGTCAGCGACGAGATCACGGCCGCGGTCGGCTTCTACCCGGCGCTGCCGTGGGAGCGCATGGCTCCGCAGTGGTCGAACTACCAGGGCAAGACCGCGATGATCCACTGCAGCGAGGAGGACGGCACCTCGGCCGCCCCCGGCATCAAGACCGCCCGGGCCGCCATCGAGGCGGCCGGCGGCACCTGCATCGTGCACGACTACCCCGGCACCCACCACGCGTTCGTCAACGACGACCGGCCCGAGGTCTACAACGCCTCGGCGGCGGCCAGCGCCTGGGCGCGCACGGTGGAGCTGCTGCGTACCACGCTGTGACCTCGGCCGACGGCTCGTCCCGGCGGCCTGCCGGGACGGCCCGTGGGCGGTCCGCGAGGGCGGCCGAGCTGGCCGCCCTCGATGCGGAGATCTCCCGCTGCCGCCGCTGCCCCCGGCTGGTGGCGTGGCGGGAGGAGGTCGCCGCGACCAAGCGGGCCGCGTTCCGCGACGAGGTGTACTGGGGCCGTCCGGTCCCCGGCTTCGGCGCGGCCGACGCCCGCATCCTCATCCTCGGGCTGGCCCCGGCCGCGCACGGCGGTAACCGCACCGGCCGCATCTTCACCGGCGACCGCAGTGGCGACGTGCTGTTCGCCGCGCTGCACCGGGCGGGCCTGGCCAACCAGCCCACCAGCGTGTCTCGCGACGACGGGCTGGAGCTGGCCGACGTGCGGATCGCCGCGGCGGTGCGCTGCGCGCCCCCGGACAACAAGCCGACGCCGGTCGAGCGCGACACCTGCGCCCCGTGGCTGCATCGCGAGGTCACGCTGCTGCGGCCCACTCTGCGCGTGGTGATCGCGCTCGGCGCGTTCGCGTGGGCGGCGTGGTGGCCTACGCTGTCCACGGTGTACGGCGTCAAGCCGCCGGTGCCGCGTCCCACATTCGGCCACGGGGCCGTCTTCCTCCCGGAGGGCGGCGCCGGCAGCTCGGAGCGGGGACCGGCGCTGCTCGGCTCGTACCACGTCAGCCAGCAGAACACCTTTACCGGGCGGCTCACACCCGCCATGCTGGACGACGTGCTGAGCCAGGCCCGGCACCTCGCCGGCCTCGACTGAGTCGACCTCGACCCCGTCGGGCCGCCGACCTGGCGCCGCTGATGGAAAGCGATATTCGGAGCGGGGAACCATGGGAGCGTTGCGTCGCTGGTGGCCGTTGCTGGCCGTGGCCGCGCTGCTGATGCTCGCGGCCGCGACGGCCTCGGTCTCGGTGCTGCCGGTCGGCCGGGCCGCGCCGGAGCAGTCCGCGTCGGCGAACCCCACCCCGACCGCCTCGCCGACGCCGTCGCCGCGGTCGCCGTCCCCGTCGCCTTCGGCCGCCCCGGAGCAGGCCGCCGACTCGGGCTGGCTGGGCGCGGTCGGGCTGGGTGTGCTGCTGGTCATCGGCGCGGCCGTGCTGATCGTGCTGCTCAAGGCAGCCGCGAAGTCCACCACGAAGTTCCGCCGCCGGGCCATCCGGGAGAAGCCGCCGGTGCGCATCGCGCAGCTCACCGACGCGGAAGAGGTCGTCGCGGCGCTGGACGCGGGCCTGCTCGATCTCGACGACGACGCCGCCGATCCGCGGACCGCCGTCATCGCCTGCTGGGTGCGCCTGGAGCAGGCCGCCGCGGCGGCGGGCGTGCCGCGGCTGCCCGACGACACCGCCACCGACCTGGTCGTGCGCATGCTCCACCGCCGCCGGCTGGACGCCGGGGTGCTCAACGGCTTCGCCGACGTGTACCGCCGCGCCCGCTACGCCACCCACCGCGTCGACGACGACATGCGCCTGCAGGCCAGGGCGTCCCTGCACCGCCTGCGCGACGAGCTGACCGCCGGCACCCGAAGCGAGGCCGGGGCATGAGCGAGCGAGTCATGAACTTCGGGCATGTCCTCGACGAGCGCTGCGAGGAGGGGACATGAGCCAGCATCGGGAGCACGACGACTTCGTCGACGGTGACGTCGACGAGGGCGCGACTCTGGGCGACCTCCTCGGCGGGTTCAGCCGGCCGGAGGGGCCCGTCGCGGCCCGCCCGCCCCGGCCGAAGGCGACGCGCTGGCTGAGCCTGTTCGGGTTCGCCGTCGCCTGGACCGCCGCGGGCTGGCTCACGCTCCAGGTGTTCAGCCTGAGCATGCCGCTGCCACTGGTCTTCGCGGTGGCGCTGACCGTGGTGGGGGTGTGGCGGATGGCCCGCTCGCTCAAGGCCCCGCTGCCGCCCCGCCGCGCGGGCCGGACCGTCGCGGACGACCAGTCCGAGGTCACCGACGGCCTGCGGCTGGCGGTGGCCCGCTGGGAGACCATCCTGGAGTGGAGCCACACCGACGCCGCCCGCTTCCAGCGCCGCGTGCAGCCGCGCCTGGCCGAGGTCGTCGACGAGCGGCTGCGCCAGCGCCACGGCGTCAACCGCGCGACCGAGCCCGAACGCGCGCGTAGGCTGCTCGGTGATCCGCTCTGGACGCTCCTCACGGTGCCGGCCAAGCGCCCGCCCAGCCCTCGCGAACTCGATGTGATCGTCAATGCCTTGGAGAAACTGTGAGCATGCAACCGATCCCCGCCGCTGAGGTGGGCCGTCTCGCCCAGCAGGTGCTCGACCGGGTCGGCACCGTGATGGTGGGCAAGCGCGATTCGCTGGAGCTGGTGCTGGCGGGCATCCTCGCCGGCGGCCACGTGCTGCTGGAGGACCTGCCCGGCCTGGGCAAGACGCTGACCGCGCGCACCTTCGCCCAGGCGCTGGGCCTGGACTTCCGCCGCCTGCAGTTCACGCCCGACCTGCTGCCCGCGGACGTGACCGGCTCGTTCCTGTACGACCAGCGCACCCACGACTTCACCTTCCGGGCCGGCCCGGTCTTCACGAACCTGCTGCTCGCCGACGAGATCAACCGCACGCCGCCGAAGACGCAGGCGGCGCTGCTGGAGGCGATGCAGGAGAAGCAGGTCTCCGTCGAGGGCGTGACGTACCGCCTGGAGGCCCCGTTCCACGTGCTGGCCACCGCCAACCCGATCGAGTACGAGGGCACCTACCCGCTGCCCGAGGCGCAGCTGGACCGCTTCATGCTGCGCGTGTCGTTCGGTTACCCGGAGGCCGACGAGGAGCTGAACGTGCTGCGCCGGCGCATGGTGCGCCGCCAGGAGGAGTCCGAGGTCGAGCCGGTCGTCGACGCGGCCACGCTGCTGCGCATGCAGGCCGGCCTGGAACAGATCGAGGTCGAGGACTCCATCTGCCGCTACCTGGTGTCGCTGGCCGCGGCCACCCGCGAGCACCCGGCGGTGCTGGTCGGCTCCTCGCCGCGCGGCTCGCTGGCCCTGCTGCTGCTGTCGCGGGCCCGCGCGGCGCTCGCCGGGCGCGACTACGTCATTCCCGAGGACGTGAAGGGGGTCGCGCTGCCCGCGCTGGCGCACCGGATCACGCTGCGGCCGGAGATGTGGCTCAAGCGCATCGACCCGGTCGCGGTGGTGGCCGAGGTGCTGGCCGCGACGCCGGCCCCGGTCAGCGGCGCGCTGCCGAGCCACGCCGCGGCCCCCGGCCAGCGGCCGACTCCGGGGCGCAACCGGCTGGCCGAGTTAGAGGACGAGCTGCTGGACCCGCCGTACCGGTCGACCGGGCTGCGAGGCTGACGTGTCCCAGGGAGCCTCCCCCGAGGGCGACCTGGAGCCCGTCGCGTCCACCGACACCGGCGAGAACTGGGCGCCCACCCGGGCGCTGGGCCGGGCGGTGCTGGTGGCAGGACTGCTGCTGGTCGCCGCCGTGCTGCTGGGCCGCACGGATCTGGTGATCCTCGCCGCGCCGCTGGCGCTGAGCGTGGCGTTCGCGCTGGCCAAACGGCCGCGCTCGCTGCCGGGGCTGCGGCTGTCCACGGTCGAGTCGTTCCCGGTCGAGGGCGGTGACCTCGGCGCGACCGTCGAGGTGGAGAACCGCGACGTCACCGGGTACGACCTGACCGTGGTGCACCTGCAGCACTCGCCCTGGCTGCGGCTGGAGGGCGGGGCAGCCGACGCGGGCCCGCCCCGGCGCGGCGGCAACCGGCCCTACGTGACCCTGGTGCCACGCGGTGTGGCGACCGCGGTCGAGCTGGCCGGACCCGCCGTGCGCTGGGGGCGGCACTGGCTGGGTCCGGCGTCGGCGCACGCGGTCGCCGGGGACGGGCTGCTGGTCAGCCGGGCCGTGGTGACCGGCGCGCTGGGCGTGAAGGTGTACCCGCTGACCGACCCGTTCAAGGCCGACGAAGCGATGCCCCGGGCGGCCGGCCTGGTCGGCCAGCACCGCTCGCGGCGCCCAGGCGAGGGCGGCGAGCTGGCGGGCGTACGCCAGTTCGGCCCCGGCGACCGGCTGCGCCGCGTCGACTGGCGGGTGTCGCTGCGCACCGAGCGCCTGCACGTGGCGGCGACGCTGTCCGACCGTGACGCCGAGGTCGTGGTCCTGCTGGACCTGCTGGCTGACGCGGGGCGCTCCGGCGGCATCGGCGGCGCCTCGTCGGTGCTGGACCGCTCCGTGCGCGCGGCGGCCGCGATCGCCGAGCACTACCTGCACCGCGGTGACCGGGTCTCGGTGCTGGAGTACGGCGCGCAGGCCCGCCGGCTGCGTCCGGCCAGCGGCCGGCGGCAGTACCTGACCGTGCTGGAGTGGCTGCTGGACGCCCACCCGAGCCCGACCGCGCAGGAGCGGGGCGGCGCGCAGCTGGCCGCGGGCATCTCCGCGGCGGCCCTGGTCGTCGTGCTCACCCCGCTGCTGGACGCCCGGTCGGCGTCGATGCTGGCGGGCCTGGCCCGTTCGGGCCGCTTCGTCGTCGCCGTGGACACGCTGCCCTCCGACCTGACCTCGCCACCGGTGAACACCTGGAGCGACGTGTCATACCGGCTGTGGAAGGCCGAACGGGAGAACACCATGGGTCAGCTGGGCGAGCACGGTGTGCCGGTGGTCGCCTGGGCGGGCGCGGGCAGCCTGGACGCCGTGCTCCGGGACGTGTCGCGGCTGGCCGCCGCGCCGAAGGCGGTGCTGCGGTGAAACAGCTGCTGACGCAGGTCCGCGACCTGGGGCGGATCACCGGCGGCCCGCTGCTGGTGCGCGGGGTGGTCTTCGTGGCGGCCTTCACCGGCCTGCTGCTGGCCGCGCCCGGCGGGCTGCCCGCGCGGATGATGCTCGGCTTCCTCGCCCTGGCCGCCGTGCCCGCGATCGCACCGGGCGGCGTGGCGGTGACCCTGGTGATGCTGGCGACGGTCGCGATGTGGCTGGCCGACACGATGCTGTTCCTGGCCGAGCCGTCGACGGGGCGGCTGCTGGGCACCGCGGCGGCGCTCTACCTGCTGCACAACGCGGCGGCGCTGGCGGCCGTGCTGCCCTACGACGCGATCGTGGACAACCAGGTGCTGCTGCGCTGGGCGGTGCGCTCGGCGCTGGTGCTCGGGGCGGCCGGGGGGCTCACCGTCGTGCTGGTCACGGTGCTGCCGGGCATGTACATCACCACGCCGACGGTGGCGCTGGTGGTCGGCCTGGCGGTGGTGGCGGCCGCCGTGGCGCTGCTCACTCGGCTGGGCAAGCGGCCCTGATCAGGGTGGCGTGACGGTCGTCGCTGTCCGGGATCACAGGCATCGGCGCTGATCAGAGCGAGGGCACGGCGGTAGCGTGAATGTGTGAAGCCTGTACGGATCCTGGTGGTGGGCGCCGGCCACGTCGGCCTCTACGCCGCTCTGCGCCTGTCCAGCAAGTTGCGCTCGACCGAGGCTGAGGTCACGGTCGTCGACCCGCAGCCGCACATGACGTACCAGCCGTTCCTTCCTGAGGCGGCGGCAGGCAACATCTCCCCCCGGCACACCGTGGTGCCGCTGCGCCGGGAGTTGCGCGACTGCCACATCGTGCACGGGGCGGTGACGAAGGTCGAGCACTCCCGCAAGGTCGCCACGGTGCAGCCGGTGGTGGGCCCGTCCCGGGAGATCCCGTACGACCACATCATCGTCGCGCCCGGCAGCGTCTCCCGTACGCTGCCCATCCCGGGCCTGCGCGAGCACGCGGTCGGCTTCAAGACCATCGGCGAGGCCATCTGGCTGCGCAACCACGTGCTGGAGTGCCTCGACATCGCGGCCGCCACGACCGACCCGCAGACGCGGCAGCGGGCGCTGACCTTCGTGGTCGTGGGCGCCGGCTTCGCCGGGGTCGAGGCGCTGGGCGAGATGGAGGACATGGCTCGCGACGCGCTGCGCTACTACCCGGAGCTGAAGGCCGACGACATGCACTGGGTGCTGGTCGAGGCGACGCAGCGGGTGCTGCCCGAGGTCGGGCCGCAGATGGGCGCGTACACGGTCGAGGCGCTGCTCAAGCGCAACATGGACCTCCGCCTGGGCACCCGGCTGGAGTCCTGCGTCGACGGCGTGGTGAAGCTGTCGGACGGCGGCGAGTTCGCCGCGGACACCATCGTGTGGACCGCCGGCGTCAAGGCGCACCCGATGATCGCCGCGACGGACCTGCCCCGCAACGCCCAGGGCAAGCTCACCTGTGACCCGACGCTGCGGGTCGTCGACGGCGGCCAGGTCGTCGAGGGCGCATGGAGCTCCGGCGACTGCGCGGCGGTGCCCGACCTGACCGCGGCCGCGGGCGAGATGTGCTCGCCGAGCGCGCAGCACGCGGTGCGCCAGGCGCGCCTGCTGGCCGACAACCTGATCGCCACCGTGCGTGGCAAGGGCATCCGGGAGTACCGGCACAAGCACGTCGGCTCGGTGGCCAGCCTCGGCCTGCACAAGGGCGTGGCGCACGTGTATGGCTTCAAGGCCAAGGGCTGGGTCGCCTGGTTCATGCACCGCACGTACCACATGAGCCGCATCCCGTCGCTGAACCGCAAGGTCCGCGTGATCGCCGACTGGACCCTGGCCCTGTTCCTGAAGCGCGAAGTCGTCTCCCTGGGCGCCCTGCACCAGCCCATGGACCCCTTCGCCCAGGTCACCCAGCCCACCCAGCAGCCGTAACCCACCCAGCGGCCCCCAAAGGCCGCCGGGCCAGGTCAGGCCCCCTCCTTCCGCGGGCCGAGGGTGGCGGCCCCGGGGCCGGGGTGGGGTTACCAGGTGCGGGGCCAGTAGAGGACGTCGGCGGAGGGGGTGCCGGGGCCGAGGAGGGCTTCCAGGGTGCGCTGGAGTTCGGCGTGGCGGGCGTGTCCGGGGGTGAGCACCACGCACGCGGCGTTCCACTTGGTGAGGTCCTTGCGGGCGTCCAGGCGGTGGTCGTCGTTGATCGCGGGCACCACCCCGGTGCGGGCCACCTCGGACAGCACCCAGGACGTCGTCCGCTTCTCGATGCCCATGGTCGCCTTGCCACCCGGCCCGTGGGGGCCGATGAAGAAGCCCTCGGGCAGGGCGAACGCGGTCAGCGCCGAGGTCGCGTAGCGCATCGGCAGGGGCTGCTCCGGGGTCGGCAGCGGCACCGGCACGATGACGTCCCCGTCCGTGGCGCAGTGCCGCCACAGGCCGTCGGCGAAGAACGCCGGCACCGCGGCCCGATCGGTGGTCGGCAGCGGGGTCGGGAACAGCGGCAGCAGCGCCGCGGCGACCAGCGCCGGGACACCGACCCGCACGCCGCGCAGGTCGGACCGCGCCGCCTGGCGCAGCGCGAGCACGAGCAGCACGGCCAGCAGCGGGATCGCGGCCAGGGCGAAACGCATCGGCAGCGCGCCGTCCACCACCGGCAGGTGCATGAGCAGCCGGTACGGGCCCGGCAGCAGGGTGCGCTCGTGGTGCAGCGTGACCTGCGGGCCCAGCGCAAGTGCGCTCATCGCCAGCGCGCCCGCCCCGCAGGCCGCCGCGAGCGCGTTCCGGCGCAGCCAGACCAGCAGCCCGAGCGACAGCAGCACCAGCGGCCAGCCCAGGAACGTGTTGTATTCGGCCGGGCCGGTGGTCAGCTTCGCCGCCGTGTCGTCGCCGGCCAGGGTCAGCGGCGAGAACGCGGTGAACCCGGCCAGGTCGGCGGAGAAGTAGTGCGGGCTGAACACCCCGTCGGAGACCGACTGCGGGCCCCTGAACTGGACCCACAGGGGGTACGCCAGCAGCGCCACGGCCACCGCGACGGCGATGGACAGCCCGGCGGCGAAGCGGGCCAGCACCGCCCGGGGCGGCCGGACGATCGCCAGGTAGACCACGGTCACGATGGCCAGCGCGAGCGCGGTGAGGAACAGGGTCTCCTCGCCGATGAACACCTGCAGGCTGACCAGCACGCCGAACAGCACGCCGCAGCCGATGAACCGGCGCGGCCGGGCGGTGCCGGAGCGGGCCGCCCGGGCCAGCTCGACGACGCACCACAGCATCGGCGGGATCAGCCACTGCGCGGTCATGTGCAGGTGGCTGTTGGACTGCGAGACCATGCCCGGGGCGAAACCGCAGAACGCCGCGCCCACGGCGGCCGCGGCCCGGCTCGCGCCGAGCGTGCGGTGCAGCAGCAGGTACCAGGCGATCGCGGTGCCGGCCAGGTTGAGCGCGACCAGCAGCGCGAACGTGGTGGCCGCGCCGTATGCGGCGGTGACCGGGGCGAGCAGGCCGCCGAGCAGGATGACCGTGGTGTTGGCGAGCAGATTGACCCCGTACGGCGCGTTGAGGCGGTCGGTGACGAGGGAGAAGTCGCCGCTCCACAGCATCGTGTCGTGGGCCAGGAACCACTCGTAGAGGATCTGGTCGGGCGGGTTGAGGGCGAGCGTGCGGGTGTCCGGGTCCGGCCAGAGCCCGAGGGTGAGCCAGCCGGCGAGGGCCAGGAAGGCCAGGCAGGGGAGGGCGTCGCGGGTCCACTCGTGCCGCCGGGTGGGCCGCCCTGCCGCGGACACGTCCGTACCACCCCGTTGGCCAGGCAGTACGGCGTCTTCCGGAGCGGTGGTGAGGGCGGGCGCGGTGCTCGTCACGCGCTTGACCCTAGCGCTTCGGGTGCGCCTGCGGCCTGTCGGCCGCTGTGCCCGCGTTCTCCGGATAGCGACAACGGGCGTGCTTCGGGCCGGGGGGAACCGCTACCGTGGCAGGGCACAGCTACGCGTGTGACGCGCCCGGGTGGTGGAACGGCAGACACGGTTGCCTTAAAAGCGACTGCCGAAAGGCGTGCGGGTTCGACCCCCGCCCCGGGCACCAGCGGGTCCTCGACGACGCGCGCCGACGGGCCGAATGGCATCGGCGCGGGCCGGTGGCCGTCCCGCGAATGGTGTGGCGAAAAGCTTCAGAAATAGTGACGCGCTCCGATCGCCTGCCACGGGGGAAGCGGGCGATTGGAGCGCGTTGTGGACGAGCATAGCGAGCGTCCGGCGGTCTGTCACCCCTTGGTCGCCTGCTTTTCGCGCCGATTTCTCCGAGGTGTGGTATCGATCGATGGCCGCACTGTTGCGACGCGAATTCACAGGCTTTCTATTAGGTTTCATTAAGGATCGGGCGCGGCGATTGTCACGCCCGGCGCCGGTTCTGTCGCCGCCGCGTCGATGTGGCGTCCGGGCGGCGCGTGGCGCGCTCCCGGCGGGAGGAGCGGGGACGCGCCGTGGCGTCCCGGCGGCCACCTCTTCACCGGGGTGATCTCCGACACCGGGGCGGCGGCTGCCGCCTGCGAAACGGTCCGAAAACTGTGATCTCCGCGGGTGCGCCGATCCGCTACTCTGTCGGCACATTCCCTGTGGAGGAGGCGAGACCCGCTGTGAAGAGTTCCAACCCGGTGCTCAGCCGCATCAGTGCGGCGGCGCAGCAGCCCCGGTACACCGTGCCGGGCCAGGGCGCCCCGGCGGGTTACCCGGCGGGCGGCGGTTACCCGGAGGTCGTCCAGTCCGGACACGTCGACCGGATGACCGTCGACGACGTCGTCGTCAAGACCGTGACGCTGATCGCGCTGACCGCGATCTCCGCGGCGATCTCCGCGGCCGTCGTGCCGTGGCAGGCGCTCTCCCCGGTCTGGTACACCTCGATGTTCGTCGGGGTCGCGATCGGCCTGGTCATCTCGTTCGCCCAGGTGACCAACCCGATCGTGATCGGCGCGTACGCCGTCATCGAGGGCGTTTTCCTCGGCGTGGTGAGCAAGCTCTACAACCACTACTTCGAGGGCATCGTCACGCAGGCGGTCGTCGCCACGCTCGGGGTGTTCCTGATCATGGCTGCGCTGTACAAACTCAAGATCGTCCGGGCCACGCCGAAGTTCATGAAGGTGGTCATCGGGGCGGCGGCCGGTCTGGCCGTCGTCATCGTCGCCAACTTCGTGATCAGCATGATCACCGGCGCGGCGGGCCCGCTGCGTGACGGCGGCGGCATCGCGATCATCTTCTCGCTGGTCTGCATCGTCGTCGCGGCGCTGATGTTCGTGGTCAACTTCAAGCAGATCGAGGACGGCATCGCCGCCGGGCTGCCCCGCAAGTACGGCTGGCTCGGCGCGTTCGGCATCCTCGTCGAGCTCATCTGGCTCTACCTGGAGATCCTGCGCCTGATCTCGTACTTCTCGGAAGACTGACCGGTGCGCCCGCGAACGTGGGCGCACCCGACGACCGCCGCCCCGGGGACTGCCCCGGGGCGGCGGTCCGTTTTCCCGGCCGGGACAATCGGTGGCGTGAGCATCGAGCAGCTGACGCGCGCCGTCGACCTCCTGGCCAACCAGGTCGGACACTGGACCCCGGCGCGCTGGCGCGACCAGGGCGAACCGTTGCACAAGCTGATCCAGCGCCTCGCCGACCAGGCCGCGGACCTCTCCGGCGCCCCGCGCCGCGACGTGCCCCGGCTGTCCGATCTGGCCCTGCCCGATCAACTCAGGGTCGTCGTCGCCGACCTCGCCGCCGCCGCCCCACCAGACGAGATCACCTCGGCCGCCGCCGACGAACTGGCCGCGCTCCGCCAGACCCTCACCTGACGAAGGAAGGGCACCTTCCTCCACGGAATCCGTGGATTCCGTGGAGGAAGGTGCCCTTCTCAACGCTCAACCGGCTCGACCTGCCGGGGGTGGGTCAGGAGAGGCGTTCGAGGACCATGGCCATGCCCTGGCCGCCGCCGACGCACATGGTCTCCAGGCCGATGCTCTTGTCGTGCCACTGCAGGTTGTTGAGCAGCGTGCCGGTGATCCGGGCGCCGGTCATGCCGAACGGGTGGCCGACGGCGATCGCGCCGCCCATCACGTTCACCTTCTCCAGCGGCAGGCCCAGCTCGCGGTACGACGGGATGACCTGGGCCGCGAACGCCTCGTTGATCTCGGCCAGGTCGATGTCGTCGATGGTCATGCCGGCCCGCTTGAGCGCCTGGCGGGTCGCCTCGACCGGGCCGATGCCCATGATCTCGGGGCTCATCGCGGTGACGCCGGTGGAGACGATCCGCGCCAGCGGGGTGAGCCCGAGCTCGCGGGCCCGGGTGTCACTCATGATCACGACCGCGGCCGCGCCGTCGTTGAGGGGGCAGCAGTTGCCCGCGGTGATCCGGCCGTCCGGGCGGAACACCGGCTTCAGCCCGGCGGTGCCCTCCAGCGTCACCCCCGCCCGGGGGCCGTCGTCCTGGCTGACCACGGTGCCGTCGGGCAGGGTCACCGGGGTGATCTCGCGGGCCCAGAACCCGTTCTTGATCGCCTGCTCGGCGAGGTTCTGCGACCGTACGCCGAAAGCGTCCATGTCCTCGCGGGTCACGCCGTGGATCTGGGCCAGGTTCTCGGCGGTCTGACCCATGGTCAGGTAGATGTCGGGCAGCTCGCCCGTCTCGCGCGGGTCGGTCCAGACCGGCGTGTCCGCCCCGGCGCGCTGCGCGGAGCGGGCCTGGGCCGCGGCGAAGCGCGGGTTGTTCCAGCTCCCGCCGACGGCGGCCGCGGCGTCCGGGGGCAGCCAGTCCGAGTTGCCCCGGGCATACCGGGACACCATCTCGACGCCCGCCGAGATGAAGACGTCGCCCTCGCCCGCCTTGATCGCGTGGAACGCCATCCGGCTGGTCTGCAGCGAGGACGCGCAGTAACGGGTGACCGTGGCGGCGGGCAGCGAGTCCAGGCCGAGCAGGGTGGAGACCACCTTGCCCATGTTGAAGCCCTGCTCGCCGCCGGGCAGGCCGCAGCCCAGGTAGAGATCGTCGATCTCGGCAGGGTCCAGGGCCGGGATCTTGTCGAGGGCGGCCTGGACGATGGTGGCGGTGAGGTCGTCCGCGCGCAGGTCCTTCAGGGAGCCCTTGCCGGCCCGGCCGATGGGGGACCGGGCGGTGGCGACGATGACAGCATCTGACATGAACGAACGTTAACTCGCCGGTAACTTGCCCACCAGACCGGGTGAGAAAGTCATCACCCACCCGTCTGCGGATCTTGGCGCGGGCGCCGCGGTGGGTCAGGGCAGGCGGGGGGTCACTCCGGCGGCGTGGGCGACGGACGGGAGCAGGGCGTACGCCCACACCCGGTAGCCGTCCGCGGAGGGGTGGTAGCGGTCGACGGACAGCGTGTTCGGGTCGGCGCGGAACACCGGGCCGGTCTCGGCGGCCAGGTCCACCACGGCTCCGCCGGCGGCGTGCACCGCGCGCACCTGCGCCCGCGCCACCCGGCGCCCCAGGAAGCCGACGACCTGGCGCAGCGGCGGCGCGATGGCGCGGGCCGCGCCCAGATCGGGGCAGGTGCCCACGACGACCTCGACCCCGGCCTCGCGCAGGCGGCGCACCGCCGCGCCCAGGTAAGCCGCCGCGTCCGCCGGACGGCGCAGCGTGATCGCGTCGTTGCCGCCGACCAGGATCACCGCGACGTCCGGGCGGTCGCCCAGCAGGCACCGAGCGACCTGGGTGGCCAGGTCCGACGAGCGGGACCCGGCGACACCGACGCTGGACAGCGCCACGGCCTGCACCGGGCCGCCCTTGCCGGACTCGCCGCCGGACAGCAGCGCGGCCAGCTGGCCGCCGACGGTGTCGGCGACCCGGTCCACACCCACACCCAGGGCAGCGGAGTCGCCGAGCATGACCAGCCGCAACGGGGTGGCGTTGTCCGCGCCCACGGTGGTGCGCAGCGCGAGGCCCAGCCCCGGCTTGGCGTACCGGCGGCTGCGCGCCACCACCGCCTCGGCCGCCAGCAGTGCCGCGCCGCCCACCGTGCCCGCGATGAGCGTGATCGCGGCGGCCTTCCCGATCCTCCGTGCCACGGAACTCATGTCCACTCCTCGCTCCGCTCGTCGCGGACATGTCCGCCGAGCATCATGATTCGCTCGACAAGCTCGCTCATGCCTGCTCCACTACGTTCGCCCGGTCTGCCAGGCCGGCCGGGGCCTCGCCCTGGCGGACGACTTCCCACATGCGGCGGCGCAGCTGCGCCCACCGGCCGGCCGGGCCGCGATCACGGCCGTCGACGCGTACACCGCTCACCTCGGTGCCGGCGTGGCGCGCCGCCTCGACCGCGGCCTGTGGCAGCGACCGTACCCCGTCCACGGCGGTTCGTGCGCCCGCTTCCACGCGCTGCGGCCCGGCCGGGCTGCGCAGGGCGGCCACCACCGTCGGCAGCAGCACCGACGCGGCCAGCGCGTAGCCCTCCGCGGACGGGTGGAAGCGGTCCCGGGCGAACAGCCGGTGCGGCTGGGCGGAGAACGTCGGCCCCAGCAGCTCGCCCAGGGACACGGTGCGGCCCCCGGCCTCCACCACGGCGACGGTCTGCGCCGCGGCGAGCTGGCGGCTCCAGCTGCGGGCCAGCCAGCGCAGCGGCGGCCGGATGGGCTGCACCGCGCCGAGGTCGGGGCAGGTGCCCACGACGACGGTCGCGCCGGCCTCGCGCAGCCGCCGCACCGAGTCGGCGAGGTGGCGTACGGACGCGGCCTGCCCGGCCCGGTGGGTGATGTCGTTGGCTCCGATCAGGATCACGGCCAGGTCGGGGCGCAGTTCGAGGGCCTCCTCCACCTGGTGCACCAGCATTCCCGAGGTCGCGCCGACCACGGCCAGGCTGTGCAGCCGCACCGGCCTTTCCAGACGCCGGGACAGCCCGGTGGCGATCAGCGCGGCCGGGGTCTGCCGGGCCCGCAGCGCGCCGAACCCGGCCGCCGAGGAGTCGCCGAGCATGGCCATGTGCACCGGCTCGCCGCCGAACCGGCCGCCGTAGAGGCCGTCCGAGCGCGGCGGCGGGGCCTGCGCGATGGGGATGGTGCGCCGGGCGGCCTCGACCTGGCCGAGCAGCACCCCGACGGTGGCCAGGCCGAGCGCGCCCAGCGCGCCGCCGCCATAGACGGCCAGCTTGGCCAGGTCCCTGCCGCGACGTTGTGCCGCCGTGGCGCCCAGCGCAGTACGCTCGCTCATAGTGAACCCGCCTCACTCGGGAGACCCGTCGGGGAATCCTCTCTGAGGCTCCTACGTACCCAGCGGATCGTCAGCTGGTAACGCTCGCTCATGCGAGAAAGGTAGCGCTCTTCGGTTGCGCTCGGATGGAGGCGAGATGGGACGCACATTGCGTCGTACCGCGGCGTTCACCGCGCTGTGGAAGGCACTCATCACGGGGAACGGCAGCAACGCCAGCCTGGCGGACCGGTTGGGCGCGATGCCGCGCATGGTGCTGGCCACGCTGCGCGGCCGGTACGACGGCCTCGGCCGGCTCATGGCGATCACCGCGGCCACGGTGTACGTGGTCTCCCCGGTCGACATGGTCCCGGAGGCTTTCCTCCTGGTCCTCGGCCTCGCTGATGACGTGATCATCGTCAGCTGGATCGCGGGGGCCCTGATCAGCGAGACCGACCGCTTCCTCATGTGGGAGAACGGCGTCAAGGCGCCGGTGGGCGGTCCGATCATCGACGGCGACGTCGCTTAACGGGGATTAACCGCCGGTCTACGCTTGACGCGTGCGCTACTACGAGAACGTCGTCGAGCTGATCGGTAACACCCCGCTGGTCAAGCTCCGGAATGTCACCGATCCCGGCGGCCCCACCGTGCTCGCCAAGGTCGAATATCTGAACCCGGGCGGCTCCGTCAAGGACCGCATCGCCGTGCGGATGGTCGAGGCGGCCGAGCGGGACGGCCTGCTCAAGCCCGGCGGCACCATCGTCGAGCCGACCAGTGGCAACACCGGTGTCGGGCTGGCGCTGGTCGCCCAGCTCAAGGGGTACAAGTGCGTCTTCGTCTGCCCCGACAAGGTCAGCGAGGACAAGCAGAACGTGCTGCGGGCGTACGGCGCGGAGGTCGTGGTCTGCCCGACCGCGGTCGCGCCCGAGGACCCGCGGTCCTACTACAACGTCTCGGACCGGCTGGCCAGGGAGATCCCCGGCGCGTGGAAGCCGAACCAGTACTCGAACCCGAACAACCCGCTCTCGCACTACGAGCAGACCGGCCCGGAGCTGTGGGAGCAGACCGACGGCCGGATCACGCACTTCGTGGCGGGCGTCGGCACCGGCGGCACCATCAGCGGCATCGGGCGCTACCTCAAGGAGGTCTCCCAGGGCCGCGTGAAGATCATCGGTGCGGATCCGGAGGGCTCGGTCTACTCCGGCGGCACCGGCCGGCCGTACCTGGTCGAGGGCGTCGGCGAGGACTTCTGGCCGGAGACCTACGACCGGACCGTCTGCGACCAGATCGTCGAGGTCACCGACAAGGAGTCGTTCGCGATGACCCGGCGGCTGGCCCGTGAGGAGGGCCTGCTGGTCGGCGGCTCGTGCGGCATGGCCGCGGTCGCCGCGCTGAAGGTGGCCGCCCAGGCCGGGCCGGATGACGTGGTCGTGGTGCTGCTGCCCGACGGCGGCCGCGGCTACCTGTCGAAGCTGTTCAACGACGACTGGATGGCCCGCTACGGCTTCCTGCGCACGGACGAGCACGGCGCGACCGTCGCCGACATCCTGACCGCGAAGTCGCACACCAAGGGCGCGCTGCCGGAGCTGATCCACGTGCACCCGACCGAGACCGTGCGCGACGCCATCGACATCATGCGCGAGTACGGCGTCTCCCAGCTGCCGGTGCTGAAGGCCGAGCCGCCCGTCGTCACCGGCGAGGTGGCCGGGGCGGTGGCCGAGAAGGACCTGCTGGACGCGCTGTTCACCGGCGCGGCCGCGCTGCACGACCCGCTGGACCGGCACGTCGGCCCGGCGCTGCCGATGATCGGCGGCGGCCAGCCGGTGGCCGAGATCGTCGCGCTGCTGGAGAAGGCCGACGCGGCGATGGTCCTGATCGACGGCAAGCCCCACGGTGTGCTCACCCGCCAGGACCTGCTGGCCCAGCTGGGCTGAAGCCGACCGTGGTGCGGAGCCCGTCACGGGCTCCGCACCACGCGGCCTGCGCGAGGCGGCGGGTGAATGCGGGCCGTCCCGCCGGGCGTGGCCGGAACCCGCGGTCACGGCCCGGGGTCGAACGGTCATGGCGGTGTGTCGGAAACGCCACTTTCACGATCGACGTGCGGCGGCGGGCTACCCTCCGGACATGCGGAGGCCGAACGTGCTGAGCCGCTGGGTGCGCCGGAGTGCCGGCGTGCCTGGACGGGCCGTGTGCGGGGTGCTGCTGGCGCTGGCGATGGCGCTCGCCGCCGCGCCCGCCCACGCGGGCGCGCCGGCCCCGGACCCGGTGGACCTCGAACGGTCGGTGTCGCTGGCCGCCTGTGCCCCCAACGTCGACCTGCGCGGCCCCGACGGCCAGCCGCTGCCCCGCCCACTGGCCCGCGGCGTCCGGGCGCTGCTGTACCTGCGCCAGGACCAGGCGAACGTGCTCACCCTGCGCTCGGGCGAGCTCAACCGGATCGCCGAGCTGATCCTCGCCACGCCGCCCACCGAGTCCGCGCCGCTGCTGGTGAACGTGGACACCCGGCTGGTCGACGACCGCGTGGCCTGGGTCGTGCCCCGGGTGACCGACATCGGCGGCGGCCCGGTCGGCAGCGTGGTCTGGCACTTCCCGAGCGCGGTGCGCATCCTGGTGACCGGTCCGCAGGCCCCCGGCGTGATCTTCGCGCCGCGGGCCGAGGTGCTCGTCGCGGCGAGCCCGTCGCCCTCGCCGAGCCCTTCGCCCAGCGCGTCGCCCGTGCCCAGCCTGTCGCCGGCCGCCACGCCGGCACCCTCCGGCTCCCGGGCTCCCGCAGGCCCGGTAGGGGGTCCGCCTGCCGAGCAGGGGCCGCTCCTGGCTGCCCGACCGGTGGCCGTGCGGGTCGTCCCGCCGGTGGTGCGGGCAGCCCCCGTCGTGCTGCCCGACGGGCTGGACTGCGCTCCGCCGCCGTCGGCCTCGCCGAGCCCGTCGACCACCGCGGACCCCAGCCTCGCGCCCGGGTCGGGCGCTGCCGAGCCGGGCGCAACCGGGTCGGCGGCGGCGTCGGCCAAGCCGGTGAGTGAGCGGCTGACGGCACTGGCGTCACGCCCTGTTACCTGGTTCGGGGTCGCCGGGATGCTGCTGGGGCTGGCCCTGCTTATCGCAGTTGTCGCTGGTAGCCGGGCACGTCGCAGGTTCCGTTAGCTCGTTTCGGCGGCAGTCGCACAGCCTGTGCGACTGGTCTGCTTGTGGCGAGTGTTGACTAAGCGTACGGAAGCGGCAGTGCTACCGAGGGGAGCGTGGATCGTGGTCACCGTCGACCATGCACCACCGACCGATACCAGCCACATCGAACCCTCCGACATAACCGACCACCTGCTGTGGCGCGACGCGCAGCAGATGCTGGGGCGGCACAACAGACCTGACGACGATCATCTCTGCAACTGGTGCGGTCAGCATTGGCCGTGCCCGCCACGAAAGCTGGCCGAGCGCGCGGAAGCCGCGGCCAGCCGGCACTGGCGGGAGGCCTGGACCGTGCGGCACGACATCAACGGGATGCGTTCACTGCCCGCCTGGCGTGCTGACCTCGGCGAGCGTGGCGGCTCCATCATGCGAAACGGCACCCGCAGGAGCCTCTTCGACTAGCCAACCACAGGGTGTTCCGATGCCCCGCCGTCCCCCGGCACGTGGTCATCGGGCCCCGTCCCAGCGGCGACGCCGTTGCGCTCCGCCAGCGTAGGCGTGCCGCGTGCATCTGTACGGCTGATCGGAAGTCGACATGCCTCCGTCGACTCCAAGCGCCTCCGGCCAGGCGTTCTCCCCAGTCGTGCGGATGCGTCAGTGGGCGAGGGTACGTGATCTCCGGTTCCCCGCAGTCCGGTCACGTACCCTCGCCCCGACTCGTCTTCAGCCCGTCCCGGTCACCGGCGCGGTGGCACCGCGATCCGGGCCAGCTCCTCGGCCACCACGATCTCCCCGTCGAAGTGCGCCGCGGCCTCGTCGCCGAACACGGCCGCGTCCGGGTGCCGCTGGGAGAAGTGGGTGAGCACCAGCTTGCGTACGCCCGCCTCGGTGGCGATCCGGGCGGCCTGCGCCGCCGTGAGGTGCCCGGCCTCCGCCGCCAGCGCCGCCTCCGACTCCAGGAACGTCGACTCGATGACCAGCAGGTCGGCACCCTCGGCCAGCCCGATCGCGGCGTCGCACCAGCCCGTGTCCATCACGAACGCGGCCACCTGTCCCGGGCGCGGCTCGCTGACCTCGTCGAGGGTCACCAGCCGGCCGTCGGCCACCACCGTGCCCACCCGCTGCAGCACGCCGACGTCCGGCCCGCGCACGCCGAGCGCGGCGAGCCGCTCCGGCAGCATCCGGCGGCCGTCGGGCTCGGCCAGGCGGTAGCCGAACGACTCGACCGGGTGCCGCAGCCGCCGCGCGCTGAGCGTGCCGAACGGTTCGGTGGCCAGCACTCCGTCCCCCTCGACCGGACACTCCGCGAGGCGGGCCTGGTCGTGGAAGTGGCTGGCGTGGCGCAGCCGCTGCAGGAACTCCGCTCCGGAGCCGGGGAAGTGGATCGGCACCTCGTGCGGCACCCGGTCCAGCGACAGCCGCTGCACGATGCCCGGCAGGCCCAGGCAGTGGTCGCCGTGGAAATGCGTGACGCAGATCCGGGTGATGTCGCTCGCCGCGGCACCCGCCAGCAGCAGCTGCCGCTGGGCGCCCTCGCCCGGGTCGAACAGGATGCCCTGGTCGTCCCAGCGCAGCAGGTAGCCGTTGTGCGCGCGCTGGCGGGTGGGCACCTGGCTCGCCGTGCCGAGCACGATCAGCTCCCGGCTCATCCACGCCCCCACACGGAGATCGTCTTCACCGGGGGAGGGTACCGCGCGGGAGACGCCCAGTGTTCTTCCAGCAAGCGCCGACGTCGCGCCGACGTCGCCTGCCTAACGTCGCCCGCACAGGGTCACGAAGGGGTGCCGCCCGCGAGGGCAACCAGAGGCAGGGGGACGAGGCGATGGGACACGACCACGAGGGCCAGCGGGTGAGCCGCCGGTCGATCTTCGCGGGGATCAGCTCGATCGGGCTGGGCAGCCTGCTCGCCGCCTGCGGCGACGGCACGCCCGCGACGACGACCAGCGGCGAGGCGGTGTCGCCGGACGCGACCACCTCGGCGGACCTGACCGGCCTGTTCACCGACGCGAACACGTGCCGGCTGTCGCCGTCCACCACGCAGGGGCCGTACTACTTCGACGCGGACAAGATCCGCAGTGACATCCGGGAGGACCGGGCCGGCAGCCGGCTTCGGGTCGTGCTGAAGGTCCAGGACAGCGAGCAGTGCAAGCCGCTCACCAACGCGGTCGTGGAGATCTGGCACTGCGACGCGGCGGGCCTGTACTCCGGCGCGGAATCGCTGTCCTCGGGCGGCGGCGGGCAGCCGGGAGCCGGCGGGCAGCCCGGTGGCGCTCCGCCCAGCGGCGCGCCCGGCGGCGGTCCGGGCGGGACCCCGCCCGGCGGGACCCCGCCCGGCGGCGGTGCCAACGACGGCATGGCCGACCTGCAGCCGGTCGACGACAAGCGCTACCTGCGCGGGGCGCAGGTCACCAACGCCGACGGCATCGTCGAGTTCACCACGATCTGGCCCGGCTGGTATCGCGGCCGCACCGTGCACATCCACGCGATGGTGCACGTCAGCAACTCCCGGGTGCTGACCACCCAGCTGATGTTCGACGAGGCGCTCAACACGAAGGTGTTCGCGGCGGCGCCGTACGCGTCGCACAGCGGGCGGGACACCTTCAACGACGGCGACGGCATCTTCCAGGACACCATGCTGCTGAAGGTCACCGAGGACGGCGACGGCCACCTCGCCGTGCTGGTGCTGGCCGCCGACTCGGACGCCGACGGCAGCTGAGCGCCCGGCGGCCGATCAGGGGATCGGGCGGGCGTACCGCACGACCGGCACGTCCGCGGGGCCGATCGGGGTGGTGCGGGTGACGCCGTCGGCGGCCCAGCCGCCCCGCTCGTAGAAGCGCCGGGCCCGGGTGTTGTCGCTGACGACGTACAGCATCGCCCGGTGGTGGCCCAGGGCGGCGAACTCGGCCAGGCAGGTGTTCATCAGTGCCAGCCCGACGCCCGAGCCGACCGCGTCCGGGCGGACGTGGATGGCGTTCAGCATCCCGGTGCCCGCCGGGGCCTGCTCCTCGGCCCCGGCGGGACCCAGGTAGCAGAAGCCGAGCACGGTGTCGCCGCGCACGGCCAGGTGCAGGCGGTGCGTGTCCGCCTCGACGGCCCATCGCCGGGCCCACTTCGCCTGCTGGTCCGCGGCGGTGATCTCCGCCAGCTCCTGCGGCGTGAGCAGTTCCCGGTACGCCGACCGGCGGCTCCGCGCGTGCAGCTCACCGATCGCGGCCACGTCCTCGGGCGCGCCGCCCCGGCGGATCGTCAGCGTCATGCCCGGCACGTTACCGGCTGCCGCTGTCCGCCGTGGAGCCCCATGATCGCTCAACTTGCCAGGCACCTGTGCGTATCTTGAGCCGCCTTTCGCCCACTTGCCAGGCAAATCGGACGATCATGGGGACCCGCTTCCGGTCGGGAGGGAGGGCGGCGGGTTCCGGAAACGCGGGGACGCGTCTACGAAAGTTTCGGAACCGCGATGCGGCCTCCGAATTCGACGGTGTGGGTGACAAAGTGGCTCGCAACCCTTGTCTGTACGCCGGATCAGGGTGCTAGGGTGCGATGGCTGATGCCTCAGTGGCGAGGCGTGAATACCGGAAACTACCGGAAGTTCAGTCATTCCGGGTGGAAGACAGGCAGGGCGATGTCGACCCACAAGGACGCCGCCACCGCGGCCGTGACCGACCTCGGATCCGACGACCAGCCCTGGCGCGACGTGACGCTGCCGGTCGAGCGACGCGTCGACGACCTGATCCGCCGGATGACCCCGACCGAGAAGATCGCCCAGCTCTACAGCGTGTGGCCCGGCGCGGGCTCGGACGGCGACGACGTCGCGCCGTATCAGCAGGACATGGTCGAGGACGGGTTCGACTGGCAGACCCTGATCGCCGACGGGCTCGGGCAGCTGACCCGCCCGTTCGGCACCGCCCCGGTCACCCCCGCCGAAGGCATGGCCCGGCTGGCCGGCCTGCAGGAGGCGATCGTCGCGTCCGGACGGTTCGGCATCCCCGCCCTGGTCCACGAGGAGTGCCTGACCGGGTTCACCACGCACGGCGCGACCATCTTCCCGACCGCGCTGGCCTGGGGCGCGACCTTCGACCCCGACCTGGTCGAGCGCATGGCCGCCGCGATCGGCCAGGGCATGCGCGCCGTCGGCGTGCACCAGGGCCTCGCCCCGGTGCTCGACGTGTCCCGAGACGCCCGCTGGGGGCGCACCGAGGAGACCATCGGCGAAGACCCGTACCTGGTCGCGACGGTCGGCACCGCGTACGTGCGCGGGCTGGAGTCGGCCGGGATCGTGGCCACGCTCAAACACTTCGCGGGCTACTCCGCGTCCCGGGCCGGGCGCAACTTCGGCCCCGTCGCGATGGGACCCCGCGAGCTGGCCGACGTGATGCTGCCGCCGTTCGAGATGGCATTGCGCGACGGCGGCGCGCGCTCGGTCATGCACTCGTACGCCGAGATCGACGGCGTGCCCGCCGCCGCCGACGGCAGGCTGCTCACCGACCTGCTGCGCGGCGCCTGGGGCTTCGACGGCACGGTGGTCGCCGACTACTTCGGCATCACCTTCCTGCACTCGCTGCACGGCGTCGCGGGCGACCTCACCGCCGCCGCCGGGCTCGCGCTGGCCGCCGGCGTCGACGTCGAGCTGCCGATCGTGCGCTGCTACGGGCGGCCGCTGACCGACGCCGTGCAGGACGGCGCCGTCTCGATGACGCTGGTGGACCGGGCGGTGCGCCGGGTGCTGCGGCAGAAGTGCGAGCTCGGCCTGCTCGACCCGGGCTGGACCCCGCCGCGCGCCGGCACCGTCGACCTCGACCCGCCCGCCACCCGCGACCTGGCCCGGCAGCTCGCCGAGCAGTCGGTGACGCTGCTGGCCGACGACGGGGTGCTGCCGCTGCCGCCGACCGCCTCGATCGCCGTGGTCGGGCCGCTGGCCGACGACGCCGACGGCATGCTCGGCTGCTACACCTTCCCGCGCCACGTCGGCCTGCACCACCCGGGCCTGCCGCTCGGCGTGTCCATCCCCACGGTGCTCGAATCGCTGCGCGCCGAGCTGCCCAAGGCGACGCTCACCCACGCCGCGGGCTGCGCGGTCGACGGCACGGACACCGCGGATCTGGCCGCCGCCGTCGCGCTCGCCGAGCAGGCCGACGTCTGCGTCGTGGTGCTCGGCGACCGGGCCGGCCTGTTCGGCAAGGGCACCTCCGGCGAGGGCTGCGACGTGCCCGAGCTGCGGCTGCCCGGGATGCAGGAGCGGCTGCTGGAGGCGCTGCTGGACACCGGACGGCCGGTCGTCGCCGTGCTGCTGTCGGGACGCCCGTACGCCCTGGGTGCGTGGGTGGACCGGCTGGCCGCGGTCGTGCAGGCGTTCTTCCCCGGCCAGGAGGGCGGCCCTGCGGTGGCGGGCGTACTGGCCGGGCGGGTCAACCCGTCGGGGCGGCTGCCGGTCGGCGTGCCGCGGCACCCGGGCGGGCAGCCCGCGAGCTACCTCATGCCGCCGCTCGGCCACGCCACCGAGGTGAGCACCGTCGACCCGACGCCGCTGTTCCCGTTCGGCCACGGGCTGTCGTACACGAGCTTCGCCTGGGAGCCCGAGCCGCGGCCCGAGCCGGAGACGGACTGCCCGACCGACGGGGCGGTGCGGGTGGCGCTGACAGTGCGCAACACCGGCGAGCGCGCCGGCACCGAGATCGTGCAGCTCTACCTGCACGATCCGGTCGCCCAGGTCACCCGGCCGGTGCAGCGCCTGATCGGGTACGCCCGGGTGGCGCTGGAGCCGGGCGCGGCGCGCCGGGTGGAGTTCACCGTGCCCGCCGACCTGTCCGCGTTCACCGGCCGCGACGGGCGGCGCATCGTCGAGCCGGGCGACCTGGAGCTGCGCCTCGGCGCGTCCAGCGCCGACATCCGGCACACCGTGCGGGTGCGTCTGCACGGCCCGGAGCGCGTCGTCGGCCACCAGCGCAAGATGACCTCGGAGGTCACCCTCGCCGACGTAGCGGAGTGAGTGCGGCAGCGCCGTCACCATCCACGCACGACTGCTTCACCAGGCGTCCGCACCGGCTGGTGTCCGCCGCCCGCCGGGAGTAGACCGTGGGTGACGCACACCGGCGCGACGGCGGACGGGGACGGCGATGGGTGGCACGGGACGGCAGATGACGGCCTTGGTCGTGGCGGTGGTGCTGGCCGGAGGTTGCACGCTCGGCGAGATCTTCGCGGACTACGGGGACCCGGTCGAGCCGCGCCCGGCGGACGTGGTCGGCACCTGGCGCGCCGACGACCGGGAGATCGTGTTCGGCGAGGACGGCGCGTTCACCGCCACCCGCCTGCCGTATCACGCGCTGCACGAGGCGCACCGGGGCGCTTTCACCCCTGACGCCCGCATCGACGGCGCGGGGACGTGGCGCATCGAGGCTCCCGCCACCGCGCCCGACGGCCCGCAGACGGTCGTCCGGCTGACCTTCCGGCAACTCGGCACCCACGAGGTGGAGACCTACCTGGAGCTGAGCGCACTCGACCAGGACGGCGTCACCTACCTGTGCGTGTTCTACGTCGGCCCGGGCGGCAACAGCTGGACCGCGTACGCCCGATGCGAGCGGGAATGCACCGGGTGACGGGCGGGCACACCGAGACCCACCACCCGATTGATCCGGGGCGGTTCATGCCGCCGATTTCTGGAGTGCGTGAGCCCAGTCTCCGAAGTCCTTGCGTAGCGCAGCCAGACGCTCCGGCGTGACCTGATACTCGGCGAAGTCGGTGTCGGTGATCCTTTCCAGCGAGCGCAGGGCGGTGGCGAAGACATGCACGTCGAAGCCGGGGTCCGCCCGGCGGGCAAGCTCGCGCGCGGTGCCGGACCACTTCAGGTGGCGGGGAAGCGACACGATCCCGGACGTCGGCCCGGTCAGCAGAGCGAGTTCATCGGGCAGCACTACTGGCTTGGCGTGCCGCCCTCTTGCCCGAGACGGCGTCGCGGCCATTGACCCCACCTCCCGACGGAATCGTATCGCCCTCGCCCGCAACGCAGGCTGTGCCGGACGGGGCCACCCGTCCAGCACAGCCTGCGGCGTCACAGCAGGTCAGGCGTCGGTCTTCGCGACGCCGATCGGGCAGCTCATGCCGTTGGGGCCGATGCCGCAGTAACCGTCGGGGTTCTTCGCGAGGTACTGCTGGTGGTAGTCCTCGGCGTAGAAGTAGTCCCCGAGCATCGCGATCTCGGTGGTGATCTGGCCGTAGCCCTCGGCGGTCACCACCGGCTGGAACGCGTCGCGCGAGGCCTCGGCCTCCTTGAGCTGTTCCGGCGTGGTCGCGTAGATCGCCGACCGGTACTGGGTGCCGACGTCGTTGCCCTGGCGCATGCCCTGGGTCGGGTCGTGGTTCTCCCAGAACACCCGCAGGATCTCGGCGTACGAGATGACCTCGGGGTTGAAGACGATCTCCACGGCCTCGGTGTGCCCGGTGTAGCCGGAGCAGACCTCCTGGTAGGTCGGGTTCGGCGTGATGCCGCCGGCGTAGCCGACCGAGGTCGAGTAGACGCCGTCGAGCTTCCAGAAGAGGCGCTCGGCGCCCCAGAAGCAGCCCATGGCCACGACGGCCACCTGATAGCCCTTGGGCCAGGGCCCGGTCAGCGGGGTGCCCAGCACGAAGTGCTCGGCCGGCGGCACGATCGCGGTGTCCCGGCCGGGCAGGGCCTCGGCGGCGTTGACGACATCGAGCTTCTTGTGGCGAAGGAACATGTCTCCAGTGTCCTCCTCTACGCTGGTGGAATGTCTTACGGGTTTGAAACGCTCGCCATCCATGCAGGCCAAGAACCGGACGAGCGCACCGGTGCGGTGATCCCGCCGATCTTCCAGACGTCGACCTACAAGCAGGACGCGGTCGGCTCGCCGCGGCTGGGCTATGAGTACTCCCGGTCCGGCAATCCGACTCGCGACGCCCTGCAGGAGTGCCTGGCGGCGCTGGAGGGCGGCTCGCGCGGGCTCGCGTTCGCCAGCGGCCTGGCCGCCGAGGACACGCTCATCCGCACCGTGTGCAAGCCCGGCGACCACGTGATCATTCCCGACGACGCGTACGGCGGCACGTTCCGGCTGTTCGCGAAGGTGGCCGAGCGCTGGGGCCTGTCCTGGACGGCGGCCCGGATCTCCGACGTCGACGACGTGCGGGCCAAGATCACCACGAACACGAAGATGATCTGGGTGGAGACGCCCACCAACCCGCTGCTCGGCATCGCCGACATCGCCGGGCTGGCCGCGGTGTCGCGGGACGCGCACGCGCTGCTGGTGGTCGACAACACCTTCGCGAGCCCGTACCTGCAGCAGCCGCTGGCGCTGGGCGCGGACGTGGTGGTGCACTCGACCACGAAGTACGTGGGCGGCCACTCGGACGTGGTCGGTGGCGCGCTGGTGCTCAACGACCTGGCGCTGGCCGACGCGCTGAAGTTCCACCAGAACGCGATGGGCGCGGTGAACGGCCCGTTCGACGCCTGGCTGACCCTGCGCGGGGTGAAGACCCTGGCCGTACGCATGGAGCGGCACTGCGACAACGCCGAGAAGGTGGCCGAGTTCCTGACCCGGCACCCGAAGGTCAAGCAGGTGCTCTACCCGGGCCTGCCCGAGCACCCCGGCCACGAGCTGGCCACCAAGCAGATGCGCCGGTACGGCGGCATGATCAGCTTCCGGATGGGCGACCCGACGGCCGCCGAGCGGGTGTGCAACACGACCAAGGTGTTCACGCTGGCCGAGTCCCTGGGCGGCATCGAGTCCCTGATCGAGCACCCGGGCAAGATGACCCACGCCAGCGTCGCGGGCTCCGAGCTGGAGGTCCCCGCCGACCTCATCCGCCTCTCCGTGGGCATCGAGACCATCGACGACCTCCTCGCCGACCTGGCCACCGCGCTGGGCTGACCTTCCGGACACGGAAGTCCTGGATCGCTGTCTCGTGTCCGAACCTCGGGTTGAACCGCAGGTTCGGACACGAGACGGCGATCTTCACTTTGGGGCGGGGACGGGGTCAGACCGGGCGGCCGGGTGGGAGGATGCGGTCGGCCTCGATGGAGTAGCCGTCGCCGTAGACGCGAAGTTTGTCGCCCTTGCAGGTGTAGCGCTCGGGGGTGATCGTGGTGCTGAGGTTCTCGCGGTCGCGGACGCTACCGTTGACCTTCCACGTGGTGGTGCCCGTGGCGGACGCGTTGCTGTAGCTGATCATCTCGTCGTCGGCCTCGTAGTTCAGCCGCGTCGAGCCGTTGTGGATCACCTCGTACCGGTCGCCGTTGCGGGTGCCCGTGCGGGTGACCTTGTCCACGGTGACCAGGGTGCCGTCCGCGCCGTAGCTCAGCAGCGTGCCTGCCCCGGTCAGCTGCACGGTCACCCCGAACAGCTCGGCGCTGGAGGTGTAGGACGTCTCGCGCCACTGTCCTATCAGGCACCGCGCGGGTGAGACCGGCGTCGGCGACGGCACCGCGGCGACGGGGCTCGGCGACGGCGAGGGCGACGGCGGCGCGACGGGATCGGGCCGGGTCAGCAGATAGGCGGCAGCGGCGCCGCCGAGGCACACCACGAGCGCGACGATCAGCACGACCACGCCGACCACGATGGGCACGGTCCAATCGCGACGTTGCTGTTCCGGCTGCATCCGCCCAGCATCGCCAATGAATTCCGTTGCGGCAAGGCTCCTGTTGCTCACGTCGCGTCACCGCACTCCATACTGGAGCACCGGTTGTGGGTCACGATGTGGTGGAGGAATGAGATGGCGGACACCTGGGTCGGCGCCACCGCCAAGCAGATCGCGCGAGCCGTGCGACGCGGTGACACGTCGGCGACGCAGGTCGTGGCCGATCACCTCGACTACCTGACGCGCACCGATCCGGTCGTCGCGGCATTCCGCACGGTGCGCGCCGCGGAGGCGGCCGCTGAGGCGGAGAAGGTCGACGACCAGGGCGAGATGGGCAACCTGTCGCTGGCCGGGGTGCCGATCGCGGTGAAGGAGAACACCCCGGTCGCCGGGCTGCCCACGTGGCACGGCTCCGCGGGCGCGCGCCAGGCCGTGGCCGAGGAGGACCACGAACTGGTACGCAGGCTGCGCGGCGCGGGTGCGGTGGTCGTCGGCACGACCCGGATGCCCGAGCTGGGGCTGTGGGGCGTGACCGACGACGACAGCGCGGTGACCCGCAACCCGTGGGCGCTGGACCGAACCCCCGGCGGTTCCTCCGGCGGCTCGGCCGCCGCGGTCTCGGCGGGCCTGGTGCCGATCGCCCACGCCAACGACGGGCTGGGCTCGATCCGGATCCCGGCGGCCTGCTGCGGCCTGATCGGGCTCAAGCCGGGCCGGGGCGTGCTGCCGGTGAACCTGGGCGCCGACGACTGGTTCGGCCTGGTCGAGCACGGCATGCTGGCCACCACGGTCGCCGACGCGGCGCTGGGCTTCGCGGTGCTGGCGGGGCGCACGCCGCAGCCGCTCAGCCAGCCGGGCCGGCTGCGCATCGCGGTGTCGCTGAAGTCGCCCGTGGTGGGGGCGAGCGCCGACGAGGCGAACCGGGGCGCGGTGAGCACCGCCACCCGGCTGCTGGCGGAGTGCGGCCACGACACGCTGACCGCCGACCCGGCGTACTCGACCTCGATCGGGCTGCGCGGTCTGGCGACCTGGTTCGCCGCGGCGTACCGCGACGTCGAGGCGGCCGGGACCGAGCGGTGGAAGCTGCAGAAGCGCACCCGGCGGCACGTCGCCGCGGGCGGCTGGGCCTGGCGGCGCGGATACGTACGCGAGCAGGACCGCAAGCAGTTCCGCGACGGCTGCCTGGACTTCTTCGCCGGCAACGGGGTGGACCTGCTGCTCACGCCGGTGCTGGCCGGACCGCCGCTGAAGGCCGCCGACTGGCACCGCCGGGGCTGGCTGACCAACGTGGTGGCGAACGTACGCAACGCGCCGTTCGCCGCGCCGTGGAACATCGCCGGCTTCCCGGCGATGACCCTGCCCGTCGGGGTGCGCCCGGACGGCCTGCCCGCCACGGTGCAGCTGATCGGCCCGCCCGGCACGGAACTCCTGCTGCTCGCGGTGGCGGGCCAGATCGAGCTGGCCGCGCCGTGGCGGCGGCACGCGCCCGGGTTCCCGCGCCCGAACTGAACGGCGTCCGTGGCGGGAGGGGACAGCGCGCGGGTTCTTGATCGCCTAGGCTCCGGGCTTCCCCACCTGGAGATCTCTATGCGCTGCCCCCACGGTCTCGCATGGTGTCCCAGGTGGCCGGCCAGAGCGTGCACCGCGGCCGGGTCAAGGCGGTCGCCGGCGTGTGGTGGGGCGGCTGGCTGGGCAGCTACTGCATCGGCCGGGTCGTGAACGCGCTGGAGCCCGCCGTGGGCGGCACCGCCGAGGAGCTCCTGTCGTACTTCGACCGCGCGGTCACGGGCGAGCTGGTGGGGCGGGCGTCCTCGCCGTGTCCGGGGCCTGCCTGATCATTCTGATCCTCCAGGTCAGCCGGGCGCAGGCGCTGCGCATCGAGCGCGGCCGGGCCGCGCGCGTCCCCGCGATCGCGCCCGAAGCGCCTGGTGGCACGATCAGTGTGTGACACCTGAGCTGGTCAGCCTGGCCGACATCGAGGCGGCGCGCGAGCGCCTGCGGTCCGTCGTACGCACCACCCCGATCGAGCCGTGCCGGCCGCTGTCGGCCAAGCTCGGCGGGCCGACCTGGCTGAAGTGCGAGAACCTGCAGCGCGCGGGCTCCTACAAGGTGCGCGGCGCCTACGTGCGGATCTCGCGGCTGAGCGAGGAGGAGCGGGCGCGGGGCGTGGTCGCGGCGAGCGCCGGCAACCACGCGCAGGGTGTCGCGCTCGCGGCCGGGCTGTGCAAGACCAGGGCCACCGTGTTCATGCCGATGGGCGCGCCGCTGCCGAAGGTCGCGGCGACCAAGGGGTACGGCGCGCGTGTGGAGTTCGCCGGCAACACCGTCGACGAGGCGCTGGTCGCCGCACAGGAGTTCGCCGAGCGCACCGGTGCGGTCTTCATCCACCCGTTCGACCACCCGGACGTGATCGCCGGGCAGGGCACGGTCGCGCTGGAGATCCTGGAACAGCGCCCCGACGTGCAGACGATCATCACCGGCATCGGCGGCGGCGGCCTGATCTCCGGTCTCGCCGTGGCCGCGAAGGCGCTGCGCCCGGACATCACGATCATCGGTGTGCAGGCGGCCGGCGCGGCCGCGGTGCCGCCCGCGTTGCGGGCCGGGCGACCGGTGCGCCTGCCCAGCATCGCCACCATCGCCGACGGCATCGCGGTCGGCCGCTGCGGGGACCTGACCTTCGCACACATCAGCAAGCTGGTCGACGAGGTCGTCACGGTCACCGACGAGGAGATCTCCCGGGCCCTGCTGATGCTGCTGGAGCGCGGCAAGATGGTCGCCGAGCCGGCCGGCTCGGTCGGCGTGGCCGCCCTGCTCGCCGGCCACGTGCAGGTGAAGACCCCGGTCGTGGCCGTGGTGTCGGGCGGCAACATCGACCCGCTGCTGATGCTGCGGGTGATCGAGCACGGCCTCAGCGCCGCCGGGCGCTACCTGCACGTCAACGTCCGCTGCGCGGACCGGCCGGGCCAGCTCGCGGCGCTGCTCACGCTGATCGCCGAGCAGCGCGCCAACGTGCTCGACGTGGCCCACCAGCGCCACGACCCGCGCCTGCACCTGGGCGAGGTCGAGGTCGAGCTGTCCGTGGAGACCCGCGGCGCCGAGCACTCCGACCAGCTCGTCAGCGCACTGCGCGCGGCCGGCTACGAGGTGGACGTCGACAACGCGTTCAGCTGAGCCAGGCAGGGGATATGGCTGGGCCGGCGCCGCGTGCGCGGCGCCGGCCCTGAACACGTCGTGGGCGGGTCAGCCGCCGAATGCCTCGAAGGAGACCACGGTCACCTTGATGTCCACGCCGCTGGGCGCGGTGTAGGTGACGGTCTGGCCCTTGCGGGCGCCGAGGATGGCCTGGCCGAGGGCCGACTCCGGGGAGTATACGGTCAGGTCGGTGGTCGCCGCGATCTCGCGGGAGCCCAGCAGGAAGGTCTCGGTGTCCTCGGTGTCGTCGTCGAAGTAGATGACGACGACGTTGCCGATGGAGACGCTGTCGCCGCGGGGAGCCTCACCGACGTGGGCGACCCGCAGCAGCTCCTGGAGCTGGCGGATGCGTCCCTCTGCCTTGCCCTGCTCCTCGCGGGCGGCGTGGTAGCCGCCGTTCTCCTTGAGATCGCCCTCCTCGCGGCGGGCGTTGATCTCGGCGGCCATCGCGGGCCGAGCGGCGATGAGGTCGTTCAGCTCGGACTGGAGCCTGTCGTACGCGTCCTGGGACAGCCAGGTGGCGTCAGTCGTGGACACGGGCGTTCTCCTCAGGTCTTACGGGTTCTAGGAAACGTTGCGGCGGTGCGTTGCCCGTCGGGCGCTGCAGTGGTAACTGCCCCAGTGAGCGCGATGGGCGAAGTTACCAACCTACCAGCGACTCACGCCGGGTGGCAGCCCTTAACCTCGCCGGTCACCGGGCGTCCCGTCGTCACCAGGCGATGCGTCACCATGGTGCGCTCCGGATCGGGCCCCGGCCGGACGGTGACCTCCGCCAGGCCGACCTCGGTGCCGGTGGAGTCCCGAGCGCGCACCAGGCAGACCGCGGTGCCGTCGGCGGGCATCCGGACCAGGAACGTCACCGCGACCTGCGTGTCGGTCACCTCGTCGAACGCCGTCACCGACGCTGTGTAGTCTCCGTCACCGTACGCCCGGTAGAGGCGGGCCCCGATGAACGTCATGGCGAGCACGGTCAGCACGGCCAGCACGAGCACGGTCGAGCGGGAGGCGGGACGCTGCTCGCGGCGGCGGCCGTAACGCCCGGCCGGCCACGGCGCGCGCTCGGCCACCGGGCCGGCGGCGGTGTCGGTGGAGGTCTCGGTCACCGGTGGGGGTCCTTCGTGTGACGCGTCAGACGCGTGAGGAACACTGTCAGGGTCGATTCTCGCACGTGGGGAGAGCACGGTGACGCAGCGGCTGCGACTGATGGCGGTGCACGCGCATCCGGACGACGAGTCGTCCAAGGGTGCCGCGACGATGGCGCGGTATGTCCGCGAGGGTGCGGAGGTGCTGGTAGTCACGTGTACCGGTGGCGAGCGGGGTGACGTGCTCAACCCGAAACTGGACCGCCCGGACGTCTGGGAGAACATCGCCGAGATCCGCCGTGCGGAGATGGCCGCGGCCCGCGACATCCTCGGCGTGGACCAGGCGTGGCTCGGCTTCGTCGACTCGGGCTGGGTCGAGGGCTACACCCACGACGACCCGTCCGGCCTGCCCGAGGGCTGCTTCGCCCGGGTGCCGGTCGAGGAGGCGGCGGCGCCGCTGGTCAAGCTGATCCGCGAGTTCCGGCCGCAGGTCCTGCTGACCTACGACGAGGAGGGCGGCTACCCGCACCCCGACCACATCCAGACCCACCTGGTCAGCATGGCCGCGATCGAGGCCGCCGCGGACCCGGCGCGCTACCCGGACTTCGGCCCGGCCTTCGAGGTGCCGAAGGTCTACTACCACATCAGTTTCACCAAGGTGAAGTTCACCGCGCTGCACGAGGCGATGGAGGCGGCGGGGCTGGAGTCGCCCTACGGCGAGCGGCTCAACGACGACTGGGTGGGCGACAAGTCGCCGCGGATCACCACCCGGGTGCCCTGCGGCGAGTACTTCGAGCTGCGTGACGACGCGCTGCGCGCGCACGCGACCCAGATCGACCCGGACGGCCCCTGGTTCCGCGCGCCGCTGACCGTGCAGCGCGCGGCCTGGCCCACCGAGGACTATCAGCTGGTCAGGTCGACCGTGGCGACCGCGATCCCCGAGGACGACCTGTTCGCCGGCGTACGCGCGCCGGCGGTAGCGGATAGGTGAGGCACATGCTGGAGTTCCTGGCCGACAACAACTTCGGCGACACCCGGTCGGGCGACGGTCTCGCCGGGCCGATGGCGCTGCTGTTGATCCTGCTCCTGGCCGCCGCAACGGTTTTCCTGATTCGCAACATGAATCAGCGGCTGAAGCGGTTGCCCGAGACGTTCGATTCGGCGAGCATGAGTGACGGTGCGCGGACGGACTCGCCCGTCACGCCGGACCCTCGCTAGGCGGACCGAGGGAGTCGGACACGGCCTGTCGCGTCAGGCGGAGAGCGCGTCGTCTTCAGCGGGAGACGACGGGCCTCCGCTTCAGGTGCGCTCGGACAGGGGGCACGGATGGGCAGGTGGCTCACGCGCGCGGCGGACGGACTCTATCGCTGGTCCGGTGCTGCCTCGTTGTCGTCACGTGTCCGCATTGTCATAACCTGTCTCGTTGTCACCGCGGTCCTGGTCGCCGGCATCGGCGCGATCCTGGGCGTGCGCGAGGGTGACCTCGGCCAGTTCGGCCTGCTCATCTGCCTGATCACGCTGGCCCACCTGTTCGGGCTGCGGATGCGGGTCGGCTCCACCACCATCGACGTCGACTGGGGCGAGGCCGCGCTGATCGTCGGTTTCATCCTGGTCCCGGTGACGTGGATCCCCGCCGCCGCCGGAATCGGCGTGCTGCTGGCCAAGCCGGTGGTGTCGGTGGTCTCCGGCAACCGCACCAGTCCGATCGAGACGGTGCGCGCCGCCGCGTCGCTGACCCTGTCGGCGGCCGTCGCCGCGCTGGTCGTCTGGGCAGGCGGGGTGCCGGTGGTGCCGATGTCGGCGCAGGCCGCCGCCGTGGTGGTGCTGGCCGCGCTGATCTACCTGCTCAGCAGCGCCGTCCTGCTCGCGGTGCACCTGGCGGTGCGCGACGGGCAGAACATGATCGGGGTGGTCTGGCAGGCGCTGCGCGGCACCCCCGTGATGATCGTCGGCAACGTCGCGCTCGGCCTGGTCGCGGTCCGGCTGTGGGGCAGCAGCTGGCTGTGGGTGCTGCCGCCGCTGCTGTGGCTGCTGCACCAGCTCTACGTGCACCGGGTGCACGAGGACGAGGAGCGCCGCACCTGGCGGGCGTTCGCGCTGGCCAGCCGTTCCCTGCACCGGCTGGACGAGCTGGCCGTGGCGCAGGAGGGCCTGCATGCGGCCCGTTCCCTGTTCCCGGTGCGGGCGGTGGAGCTCACCGTGCTCGGCTCGCAGACCCGATACCGCAGCAGCCTGCGGACCGGCGACGAGGTCCAGTTCGAGCCGGTGTCGGCGGTGCCGCCGGCTGAGGCGGGCCGGGCGCCCGCGGTGACCCGGGTGCTGGAAGTGGCCGGCGGCCGGGTGGGCGTGCTCACCCTGCGGCTGCTGCGCCAGCGCGCCTGGGGCCCCAACGACCAGCACCGGCTGGCCGTGTTCGGGGACGCCCTGGCCGCCGCCCTGCACGACGCCGCGACCCACAGCGCCCTGCGCGAGCTGCGCGAGCGCACCATGTACGAGTCCCATCACGACCCGCTGACCCGGCTGCTCAACCGTGACGCGCTGATGGACCGCGGCGACGCGGTGCTGCGCGGCCTCGACGCCCGCATCCCGGTCGCCCTGCTGCTGCTCGACATGGATCACTTCAAAGAGGTCAACGACACCCTGGGTCACCTCGCCGGGGACGAACTGCTGCAGACCGCCGCGTCGCGGCTGTCCGCCGACGTCGGACACGGCGAGCTGCTGGCCCGCCTCGGCGGAGACGAGTTCGCGCTGCTGGTCACGGACCTGCCCGGGTTGTCCGCCGACCACGACGAGGTCGACCGGCTCAGCGCCGCGAACCTCGTCGCCCAGCGCCGCGCGCGCATGCTGACCGCGGCGCTGGCCAGCCCCACCGAGGTTGCCGGGGTGACGCTGTCCGCCGAGGTCTCGGTCGGGGTGGCCGTGGCGACCGCGGGCGAGTTCGACCTCACCGAGCTGCTGCGCCGGGCCGACATCGCGCTCTACCAGGCGAAGGAATCGGGTTCGCGGGTCGCGGCGTACGACCCGCACCGCGACCGCACCAGCACCGACCGGCTGGCGCTGGTCGCCGAGCTGCGGGCCGCGCTGGCCACCGACGACCAGCTCCACCTGGTCATGCAGCCCGCGGTCGACCTGGACACGGGCGCGCCGTCCGGGGTGGAGGCGCTCATCCGCTGGCACCACCCGCGCCGGGGCCTGCTGCTGCCCAAGCACTTCGTACGCGCCGTCGAGGCCAGCGACCTGCTCGGGCGGTTCACCCGGCACGTGCTCGACCAGGCGCTGACGCTGGCGGCCGAGTGGACCCGGCAGGGCCTCGACGTGCCCGTCGCGGTGAACCTGTCCCCGCGCAGCCTGCTCGACCCGCAACTGCCGGCGGACGTCGACGAGCTGCTGCGCCGCCACGGCATACCAGCGTCCCGGCTGGTCCTGGAGATCACCGAGACGGTGGTGCTCAGCCCGCTGCCCATCACCGACCAGGTGCTGCGGGAGCTGCGAGGGCTCGGCGTGCGGTTCGCCGTGGACGACTTCGGCACCGGCTTCTCGTCGCTCACCTTCCTCACCCGGATCGCGGTCGACGAGCTGAAAGTGGACCGCACCTTCGTCGCCCGGATGGCCGACTCGCGCCAGGCCGCCGCCATCGTGCAGGCGGTCGTCGACCTGGGCCGCCAGCTCGGCCTGCGAGTGGTCGCCGAGGGCGTGGAGACCGCCGACCAGCGGATCGCGCTGCGCCGTCTCGGCTGCGACGCCGGCCAGGGCTTCCACTTCGCCCACCCGCTGCCCGCCGACGAGATCACCGAGGCCCTGCACACCCTGTCCCGGGCCGCTCGTCCCGTCCGCCCGCTCCGCGCCCGTCCGCACACCGCCTGAGGCGGATCGAGGGCAGGCTATTCGCCGGGTTCGGGGTGATTGCGGGCGATATCGTGATCACGTGCCGGTGCAGACCACTGAGGTCGATCTCTTCTCGGTCCTGTGCTGCCTCGCCATCATCGTGCTGGGCGTGGTCCTGGCGCTGACGGTGGCCGGGCGGCGACGACGGCGCGACGCGGGCCCGGCGAAGGACACGGCGCAGCAGCCCGGACCGGCCGACCCGTTCGCCGCGTACAGCACCGTCCAGCTGTCCACGTACGCCAACGGGCAGCTGGTGGCCGTGGACAACGCGGTGCGCACGAGCGAGCAGGAGCTCGGCTTCGCCACCGCCCAGTACGGCGCCGAGGCCGTGACCGCCTTCGCCGCCGCGGTCGCCTCCGCAAAGGAGGATCTGGCCGCGGCGTTCCGCATCCGGCACCAGCTCGACGACGAGATCCCCGAGGACGACACGACCCGGCGGCAGCTGCTGCGGGAGATCGTCGACCGCTGCGGCGCGGTGGACCGGCGGCTGGACGCCGAGGCGGACGCGTTCGAGAAGCTGCGCGCGATGAGCGCCAACGCCGAGGAGCTCGGCCAGTCGCTGCTCGCCCGCGCCGGCGAACTGCGCGGCCGGCTTCCCGGGGCGCAGACCACGCTCGCCCGGCTCACCGACCGCTACACCGACGGTGCGCTCATCCCGGTGGCCGGCAACGTCACCGAAGCCGTCGCCCGGCTCGACTTCGCCGACGAGCAGCTGCGGCAGTCCGCCACCGCGCTCGCCGCGGGCGACCGGGGCAAGGCGGCGCTCGCGCTGCGCGGCGCCGAGCAGGCGCTCGGCCAGGCGGGCAGCCTGCTGGACGTGCTCGACAAGTCCGCCACCGACCTGGACACGGCCGGGCAGAACGTGACCCGGCTGCTGGACGAGATGCAGGGCGAGGTCGCCGCGGGCAAGGCCGCCATGCAGGCCGCGGGCAGGGCGGGCGGGGCGGACCGGATGAACCTGGCGGCTGCGGTGGCCCGCGCCGACCAGGTCGCCGGGGACGTCCGCACGCAACTGGCCAAACCGCAGACCGACCCGCTGGGCATGATGCGCCGCCTGGAGGGTGCCGCGTCCGGACTGGCCGAGGCCATGGGGGGTGTACGCGACGCGGCCAACCGCACCGAGCAGGCCCGCCGCCAGCTCGACCAGGCGCTGCACGCGGCCCGTGCCGCGGTGGACTCCGCGACCGGCTACATCACGACGCGCCGCGGAGCGGTCGGCACGACCGCCCGGGCCCGGCTGTCCGAAGCGCACGCTCTGCTGGACCGTGCCGAGAGCAGCGGCGACCCGGTCGCCGCGCTGGCCGCAGCGGAGCGCGCGCACGACCTCGCCGCGCAGGCCATGGACTCGGCCCGCGACGACATCGAGCGCTGGTCGTTCCCGTCCGGCTACAGCGGCCAGGCGGGCGGCGGCCGCGTGATCATCGGCGGTCCCGGCGGCTTCGGCACGGCGGCGGCAGGCGGCATGGGCGGGGCCGTCCTCGGCGGCATCCTGCTCGACAGCGTGCTCGGTGGGGGCGGCATGGGCGGCTTCCGCATCGGCCTCACCAGCGAGGCCGGCCAGTCCGACAGCGGCGCGACGACCCCCGGTGCGCCGCCGGTCCAGGGCCGGTTCGGCGGCCCCAGCACGTGGATGAGACCGGAGAAGGAATGACAGGGGGAAATTGATCATGGCGGCACAGTCGATCCTCGGGCGGATCACCCAGATGGCCCGCGCCAACATTCACGCGATCCTCGACGACGTCGAGGACCCGCAGCAGATGCTCGACCAGATGGTGCGCGACTACACCGCGAACATCGGCGAGGCGGAGAACGCCGTGGCGCAGACCATCGCCAACCTGCGCCTGCTGGAGGCCGATTCGGCGGAGGCGACGAAGAACGCCGCCGAGTGGCAGACCAAGGCGCAGGCAGCCAGCGCGAAGGCCGACAAGGTGCGCGCGGCCAATCCCGCGGACGCGGACAAGTTCGACAACCTGGCCCGGATCGCGATCGGCAAGCAGATCGCGTACGAGAACGACGTGAAGAGCTTCGGCCCGATGATCGCCGAGCAGACGCAGGTCACCGACCAGCTCAAGCAGGGCGTCATGCAGATGCGGGGCAAGCTAGACGAGCTGCGCCGCAAGCGCGACGAACTGGTCGGCCGGGCCAAGGTCACCGAGGCGCGGGGCCGGGTGCAGGCTTCGGTCAACAGCATCAACACGCTCGACCCGACCACCGAGATCAGCCGCTTCGAGGAGATGGTGCGCCGCGAGGAGGCCCGGCTCAAGGGTCACGAGGAGTTGCAGGCCTCCAGCCTGGACGCCCAGTTCGAGGAGCTGTCCGCCTCGTCGCGCGACCAGGAGATCGAGTCCCGCCTGGCCGCCATGAAGTCCGGCCGCTGACGTCACCACCCGTCCGATGGCTGCGGTTTCGGGGAAACCGCAGCCATCGGACGACGCATGGCTGCACTTTCCCCGAAACTGCCGGGTGTCCGACGCGGTCAGCGGCCGGTGAACGGGCGGCCGGCGTGGACGAGGGTGTGCCAGAGCTGTTTGACGTACTGGAGGAGGTCGTCGGGGGTGCCGTGGGCGGACCAGGCCTGCGGGTGGTGGAGCATGTCGGCGGCGGCGCGGCCGACCAGCTCGGCGTCGAAGGTGCCGCGCGGGCCCGCGTACCGCCGGCAGAGGTCCGCGGCCAGCGGCGGGATCGCCGGGCCGCGGAAGTCCGGGCCCACCTCGGCGGCGGTCAGCTCGAAGCCCGCATGCCACTCCAGGCCGATGCCGAGCCGGGCGGCGAGCCCGGTGAGCAGGTCGCCGTCCGGCGTGCCACGGAAGCTCGGGTCGAGCACCAGCGCCTCGGCGTCCACCGCGAGGTCTACCGCGCCGTGCACCTGCACCTCCAGGTAGTCGTCCAGAGCCCGGCCGGGCTCGACCGCCGGCGCGGCTCCGGCGAGTTCCCGCAGCACCGCCAGCGGGTCGGCGTCGGGGCGGCCCAGGGTCACGCCCGTCTCGCGGGCCTGCTCGACGAGCCCGGCCAGCACCGGTTCGAAGACGGTGAGCGTGCCGACGTCGGCGGGGCCGAGGTGACTGTCGCCGACGGTGACCGTGCAGCGCCCGTTGACCGACGGGCGCAGCCGGACATGGCAGGAGCCGAATCGGGGGCAGGCCCCGTCCGGGTGCCCGAGCAGGTTCAGGCCGCCGTAGCGGACACGCTCCAGGGGCAGCGTGCCGGGCGCGTGGTAGGCGTCGCCGAACAGGGCCGCCTCCCATCGGTCGCGGTCGCCGCCCAGGAAGGCGGTGCGACTGCCGTTGGTGACACCGGTCTCGAACTGGCTCCGGTAGCGGCCGTCGGCAGCCATCGACGCGGCGACGGTGCGCCCGTCGGCCATCAGCCGGTCGGGGTGGAAGTTCAGGGTGACCCGCCCGTGGGTGGCGGCAGCCGCGACGAGCACGGCCAGATCCGGCACGTCGCCGAGCCGCTCCAGCGCCCGAGCCCGCTGCCGCGTCGCGACCTCGGTCACGTGCGCGAGCGCCGCCCGCTGCGCCGTCGTCAAATCCGTCCGCGTATCCAGGAAAGCCGCCCCCGTCATGTCCGCGACCTCATCACACCGACCGCACCGGCGGCAACGTCGTTGTACGAGGGGCCACTCGTCCAGCGGAAAGTGGCACCTGGGCCGCGAGCGCCGTGGCGCGCACCGCCGAACTCGCGCCCATACTCGACCGCGAGCCGGCGGCAACGGCGATCTCGTACGGGCCTGGGAGGCGAAAGAGGAGATGAAACGACACGAGGTTCTCCTGGCCGGAGCCGCCATGGTCGGGTTGGTCCGGCCGGCACGCCCGGCCGGCGAGAGCCGACGGATGGGCGTGCGCCGTTGACGCGGAACGCTCATGTGGTCGTCTGTGCGGCACCTCCCGCAGCCGCGGTGTCCGACCTGGTCGAGCTGCTGATGGCAGCTGGTTGGACGGTTCAGGTCGTCCCCACGGCAGCCGCCGCCGAGTGGCTGGATCTGCCGATGCTGGAGGCGCTGACCGGCAACCCGATCGTGAGCCGGACCCGCAGGCCCGGTGAGTCGCGGCGCGAGAGCCGGCCCGATCTGGTGATCGTCGCTCCGGCCAGCTTCAACACGATCAACAAGTGGGTGGCCGGGATCAACGACAACGTGGCGCTGAGCCTGCTGAACACGACGTTCGGGCTCCAGGTTCCGACGATCATCAGCCCGTACGCGAAGGCCGTGCTGGCCGCCCACCCCGCCTTCCACCGGAATCTCGCCCTGCTCGCGGAGTGGGGCGCGCTGGTGACCGAACGGGACGCGCTGCGCCCTGAGCGCCCGGCCCACCCATACCAGTGGAACGTGATCATGGACTTGATCCCCGCCGGTCTGCGGTGAGGTGCAGTTTCGGGGAAACTGCACGGATCACGATCGACATTCGTGCACTTTCCCTGAAACTGCGTGCCGACGAGCGCGGCGACAAATGGGGCACCGGGGTAGGGGGCGGGGTGTTGTGAGAGGGTGGGACGTGTGAACCGACTCGGGGACGCGACCTCGCCCTACCTGCTGCAGCACGCCGACAACCCGGTGCACTGGTGGCCGTGGTGTGACGAGGCGTTCGAGGAGGCCAAGCGGCGCGACGTGCCGGTGCTGATCTCGGTCGGTTACGCGGCGTGTCATTGGTGTCACGTCATGGCGCACGAGTCGTTCGAGGACGCGGTCGTCGGCGACCTCGTCAACGAGCACTTCGTGGCGATCAAGGTGGACCGCGAGGAGCGGCCCGACGTGGACGCGGTCTACATGTCGGCGACGCAGGCGATGACCGGGCAGGGCGGCTGGCCGATGACCGTGTTCGCCGCGCCCGACGGCAAGCCCTTCCTGTGCGGCACGTACTACCCGAAGGTGCAGTTCACGCGCCTGCTGGAGGCGGTCACCGAGGCCTGGCGCGATCAGCGCACGCAGGTGCTGGAGCAGGGCGAGGCGGTGGTCGAGGCGATCGCGCGCAACCCGATCGAGGGCGGCGGCGAGATCACCAAGGAGCTGCTGGACCACGCGGTGGAGCGGCTGCGCGCCGACTACGACAGCGTGCGGGGCGGCTTCGGCGGGGCGCCGAAGTTCCCGCCGCACATGCTGATGCTGTTCCTGCTGCGCCACCACCAGCGGGCCAAGGACGCCGACGCGCTGGAGCTGGTCCGGCACACCGGCGAGGCGATGGCCCGCGGCGGCATCTACGACCAGCTCGCCGGGGGCTTCCACCGGTATGCGGTGGACGCGACGTGGACCGTGCCGCATTTCGAGAAGATGCTGTACGACAACGCGCTGCTGCTGCGGGTCTACAACGAGATCTGGCGGCTGACCGCCGACCCGCTGGCCCAGCGGATCGCGACCGAGACGGCGATGTTCCTGGTCAACGACCTGCAGACGGCCGAGGGCGGGTTCGCCTCGGCGCTGGACGCCGACACCGAGGGCGTGGAGGGCACCACGTACTCGTGGACCCCGGCGCAGCTGGTGGAGGTGCTGGGCTCCGACGACGCGGCGTTCGCGGCGGACCTGTTCGGGGTGACCGACGCAGGCACGTTCGAGCACGGCACGTCGGTGCTGGTGCTCAAGCGCGACATCGACGACGTCGCGCCGGAGGTGCAGCAGCGCTGGGAGCGGGTGCGCGGGTTGATGATGGCCTCGCGCCGGGAGCGGCCGCAGCCGATGCGCGACGACAAGGTGGTCGCGGCCTGGAACGGGCTGGCGATCACCGCGCTGTGCGAGTTCTGGCGCAACTACACCGAGGTCGGCGACGTGGCCGACGTGGAGAACGTGGACTTCCGCGCCATCGCGGTGGAGGCGGGCGAGCTGCTGCTGTCCACCCACGTCGTGGACGGCAGGCTGCGGCGGGTGTCCCGGGACGGGGCGGTCGGGCAGCCGGCGGGCGTGCTGGAGGACTACGGCTGCGTCGCCGAGGCGTTCTGCGCGTTGCACCAGGTCACCGGTGACGGCCGCTGGCTGACGGCGGCCGGCGCGCTGCTGGACACGGCGGCCGAGCGGTTCCGGGACGGCCAGGGCGGCTTCCATGACACCGCCGACGACGCGGAGCAGCTGGTGATCCGGCCCGCCGACCCGACCGACAACGCCACCCCGTCGGGGCTGTCGTCACTGGTCAACGCGCTGCTGAGCTATTCCGCGCTGAGCGGGGAGCCGCGCTGGCACGAGATGGCCGAGCGGGCGCTGTCGACGATCGTGCCGCTGCTGGCCCGGCACCCCCGGTTCGCCGGGTACGCCGCGTCGGCGGCGGAGGCGCTGCTGTCGGGGCCGTACGAGATCGCGATCGCGACCACGGACCCGGAGACCGACCCGCTGCTGCTGACCGCGATCGAACACGCGCCACCCGGAGCGGTGATCGTGGCGGGTCACCCGGACGCGCCGGGCGTGCCGCTGCTGGCGGGCCGGCCGATGGAGGGTGACCAGCCCACGGCGTACGTCTGCCGGGGGTTCGTCTGCGACCGTCCGGTGACGACAACTGTCGAACTGGCGACAATTCTCGCCCGATAGCACGATATGGGCGGCCAAACGGACAATCCTGGCTAGGCTGAGGGTTCCCCCGACGACCGTGGCGTGCCCGATGCTGCTCCCGCAGCACGGCGCCACCGTCGCTCAGCCTTCCCTGAGGAGATGGTCGCGTGGCCGGTCTCGCCGCTCTGCTGAGCTTCGGCTCCGATCGCAATTCCACCGACACGCTCACCGCACTGTCCCGCGCGCTCGCCCCGCGCGGCTCCGAGGAGGCCCGCGGCGTCTGCGGCTCCGCGAAACTGCTGATCCGCGCCGCGATGCCGATCGTGCACCGGCTGGACGTCACCACGCTGATCGTGGACGGCATCGTCGAGCTGAGCACCCTGGCCCACCGGTACGCCGAGCGCGGGCCGCTGGGCCTGGTCGGCGGGGCCGACCCGTACACCCTGATCATGGCCGATCCGGACGGCCTGGTGCTGGCCCGCAACGGCGACGGCCCGCCGCTCTACTACGCGCGCAGCCGCGGCGCGGTGCTGGTCGCCAGCGAGCCGACCGCGCTGCTGGCCGCGGGGGTGCCCGCCCGGCCCGACCCGGAGACCGTCGCCCGCTTCCTGGCCGTCGGCAGCTGCGACGAGGGCGCGGCCACCTTCTTCGACGGCATCCGCCGGGTGCTGCCGCACCAGGTCGTCGAGATCTCGGCCGGGCACACTGACGGCTGGCTGGTCCGTGCGCACCCGCCGGTCCGGCATCGGGGCCATCCGGTCACCGGCCGGATGGCGCTGCTCGGCGCGGTCGGCGAGGGGCGGCTGGGTGTGCTGCTCGGCCCCGGCCTGCCCGGCGCGGCGGTGCTCGGCACGGCGCTGTCCGAGCGCGCCGAGCCACGTGGCCTGCCGGTGTACTCGGTGAACTTCCCGGGGCTGCCGGCGGACTCGTCCGCGTACGCCTCGGCGCTGCTCGGGCCGCTGCCCGACAGCAGCGTGCGGCATCGGGCGCTGCCCTTCTTCGCCGACGAGATCGACGTCGACGGGTTCCTGGCCGACGTCGGCGAGCCCATGCCCGACCTGTCGTCCTACCTGGCCTGGGCGGTGGCGCGGGCGACCGGCGGCGAGGTCGACGCACTGCTGGGCGCGGGCGGCTGGAGCGGGCCGGTCGGCCACCTGCCGCGCCTGGCCGACCGGGTCGCCAGCCGCTACGGCGTCGCGCTGCGCTTCCCGTACCGGGACCTGGAGACCACCGACGAGGCGCTGCGGGCCGAGCTGCGCGGCCTGGCCGAACGCACGCTGCCGCCGGTCTCGCTGCGCGCCGCCGGGGCCGCGCCCGCCGCCGCGACGCTGGAGCCGCCGCTGCGGGAGATCATGCTGCGGCTGCGTGCCGAGACGATCAGTGCCCTGCTGTATCCGCGCCACGGCGGCACCGACCACGACGGCCTCGCCGTCATGCAGCACCTGCCGACCGCCAACGAGGCCGACGTCGCCCGGCTGTGGCGTCGCTACCTGCTGGAGCGCTGGCTGACTACGGTGCTCGCGCCCTACGAGCGCACCCCTGACGTGCCCGCGTCCCGCCCCGCGCCCGGCCCGGTCGTGATCGCCGCGGCGGGGCAGGACTGGACCACGCACGCCGTGGTCACCGAGCCCGTCGCGGCCGGCGACCGCATCGCCGACAAGTTCGCCTGGTACGTCGCCGAGTTCGCGCACAGCGCGGACAAGAGCGCGCGCCAGGCGCTGCGTCGGCCCTGGCACCTGCTCGTCGCCGCGAAGCCGGTCGCCGTGGCACAGGGCCTGTCCCGGGCCATCTGGGAGATCGAGCCTGGCTCGTACGCCCGCGCGCTGGTCCGGCTCGCCGGGCCCGCCGTCGGGCTCGCCGACCCGTGGAGCATGCAGGTGGCGCTCGACCACGGCGGCGCGACGCGGCTCGGCCTGGCGGTGCTGTGCGCCCGGCTGGGCCGCCGCGCCTGGTCCGAGCGCATCGCCGGGCCGCTGGTCCGCTCCGTCTGCCCGCCCCGCGAGCAGGCCTGCCCGCCCGCGCACCTGGCCGTGGTGCCGCCGCCGCGCGACGCCGACCGGGTCGCCGAGCAGATCGTCGCGGCCCTGCGCAAGACGCTGCCCGACGACGTGTACGCCATGCTGGCCGGCTGCGCCGTGGTTGGTGCGGGGGACGGCGGCATGCGGCTGCTGGGCTGGTCGCAGCCCGGTGAGCCGCCCGCCGGGCTGCTGGAGCGGCTCTGCGAGCGCAACCCCTTCGGCCAGGGCGACGAGCGCACCCCGCTGGTGCTGGCGCTCGCCGCGCCGCGCCGCGTGGCGCAGTCCACTGGACGCAAGGGCGCTAAGGCTTCCGCACGTCGGCGCTGATTAGACTCCTTGCCGATGGACACTCGCACCGGCCTCCCCGTCGTCGGCATGATCGGCGGCGGCCAGCTCGCCCGTATGACCCACCAGGCGGCGATCGCCCTCGGCCAGTCCCTGCGGGTGCTGGCCAACGACGTCGACGAGTCCGCGGCCCTGGTCGCGGCCGACGTCCAGCTGGGCAGCCACACCGACCTGGACGCCCTGCGCACCTTCGCCAAGTCGTGCGACGTGGTCACCTTCGACCACGAGCACGTGCCCGGCGAGCACATCCGAGCCCTGGTCGCGGCGGGCCACAAGGTCTTCCCGGGGGCCGACGCGCTGCAGTACGCCCAGGACAAGCACCTGATGCGCCGCCGCCTGTCGGAGCTGGGCGCGCCCGTGCCGCGCTGGGCGCCGATCGCCTCGGCCGCGGAGCTGGTCGCGTTCGGGCTGCCCGCGGTCGTGAAGACGGCCCGCGGCGGGTACGACGGCCGGGGCGTGTTCGTCGTCAACGACGTCGAGGAGATCATCGATCTGCTGGCCAGCGGGGCCGAGCTGATCGTCGAGGAGAAGGTCGAGCTGCGCCGCGAACTCGCCGTGCAGGTCGCCCGCTCGCCGTACGGGCAGGTCGCGGTGTACCCGGTGGTCGAGACCGTGCAGCGGGACGGCATCTGCGTCGAGGTGCTCGCCCCCGCTCCGGACCTGGCCGAGGACGTCGCGCTCGGGGCCCAGGAGCTGGCCATCCGCATCGCCAACGAGCTGGGCGTGGTCGGCCTGCTGGCCGTGGAGCTGTTCGAGACGCCGGCCGGGCTCGTGGTGAACGAGCTGGCCATGCGGCCGCACAACTCCGGGCACTGGACCATCGAGGGCGCGCGCACCTCCCAGTTCGAGCAGCACCTGCGGGCGGTCCTGGACTACCCGATGGGCGACACCGCGCTCGCCGCGCCGGCCGTGGTGATGGCCAACGTGCTGGGCGGCCCCGAGGGCGGCATGTCGATCGACGAGCGGCTGCACCACCTGATGGCCGCCGAGCCGGGCGTGAAGGTGCACCTGTACGGCAAGCAGACCCGGCCCGGCCGCAAGATCGGGCACGTCACCGCGCTCGGCGACGACCTCGCCGACTGCCGTGCCCGCGCGGCCCGCGCCGGCCACTGGCTGACCTACGGAAAGGCACTCGAAGCATGAGCGAGCGCAGCGAGCGAATCATGGGGTCCGGTGCACATGCCGGAACGCAGCGAAGCGGAGTTTCGGCATGAGCGAGCAGACCCCGGCACCGCTGGTGGGGATCATCATGGGGTCCGACTCGGACTGGCCCGTGATGAAGCCGGCCGCCGAAGCGCTGGCGGAGTTCGGCGTGTCTTACGAGGTCCGGGTCGTGTCCGCGCACCGTACGCCGCAACTCATGATCGATTATGGGCAGACCGCGGCGGACCGCGGCATCAAGGTCATCATCGCGGGCGCGGGCGGGGCGGCCCACCTGCCCGGCATGGTCGCCAGCGTGACGCCGCTGCCGGTGGTCGGTGTGCCGGTGCCGCTGAAGTACCTCGACGGCATGGACTCGCTGATGTCCATCGTGCAGATGCCCGCCGGCATCCCGGTCGCCACCGTGTCGATCGCGGGCGGCCGCAACGCGGGCCTGCTCGCGGCCCGCATCCTCGGCGCCCACGACGCCACCCTGCGCGCCAAGCTCACCGACTACGCCCACAGCCTCACCGAACTCGTCGCCCAAAAGGACGCCGCCCTCCAGGCCACCCTCTGACGGGGACGGTCGCCGGCCCCGCGCCCCGCCCCGCGCCGCGCGCGCCATGATCGCCGGACTTGCCTGGCACCTGTGCGTATCTTGCGCGTTGATACGCACAGGTGCCAGGCAACTCGGATGACCTTGGGGCCCGCCTGGCGGTGGGTGCGTCAGCGGAATTGCTTGTAGCGGTCGGCGGCTCGGCGGCGGCGTTCGGAGTTGGCGCCCAGGACGATGAGGACGATGCCGCCGACCAGGACGCCCAGCCAGGTGGTGCCGACCAGGGTGAGGGCGTGCAGGGCGGCGATGACAGTGACGGCCGCGCCGATCGCCACGGGGGCCTGCTGGCCGTAGCGGGAGCCGATCACCAGGGTGAGGATGGCCGCGACGAGCAGGCCGACCTCGCGGATCGGGTTGGTGTCGGTGACCAGCACGACCACCACGGTCGGGCCGAAGCCCGCGATCAACGCGGGCCCGTAGGCTGCCCAGCTGCCCAGTTGCGGGCGCTGCCGCAGTTCCAGCAGCCCGACCGCGAGCGCGAGCAGCGCGAACGGCAGCGTGTACGCCTCCGGCAGCGCGATGTCGGAGCTGCGCATGATGAGCCACCAGGCGGCGATCTCGCTGCCCGCGGCGGCCCAGAACAGCACCCGGCGCTGCGCGGTGGGCCGGCCGGCCCGGGTCGCCGCGATGCCGAGCACCGCACCCCAGCCGACGAGCAGGGCCGCGACCTGTGACGGGGCGCGTACGGCCAGGGCGAGGGCGATCACCCCGGCGGTGTAGCCGGCCCACTCGACCGCGCTGGCCTCGCGTAGCGCCTCGGGGCGGGTGAACCGGGGGTGCAGTGCCGCGCCGACGATCAGGATCGCGCCGACGCCCAGCACGCCGAACGCCGCCCATTCCGGCTTCGCGCCGACGCGCAGGCTGACGGTCAGCACGAACAGCTGCGCGGCCAGCGCCGCGCCGAGCCAGCCCAGGATGCGGGCGCGCTGGCTCTTGCCGCCGAGCGCGGCGACGGCGCCGACGGCGACCGCGCCGCCGAACGTGAAGATGGTCAGCCCCGGCGTGGCCAGCGCGCCCGCCAGGCCCGCGCCGCCCGCGATGAGGCCGAGCAGCAGCACCGCGACGCGCGCGGCTCGGACCGGGCGGTCGACGTCCTCACCGGACGGCGGCTCGGTGAGCGCGACGCTGAGCATGCAGACCGTGAACACGCCGAGCCCCGCCAGCACGCTGGCCGGCCAGGCCAGCCCGAGGCCGGTCGGGGCGATCAGCAGCGTCACCGCCGCGCCGGGCACCACGACGGAGACGGCCCGGGTGGGGCCGCCGCCGAAGCCGACCGCGGCGATGCCCGCGGCGACGGTGAGCAGGACCGCGGTCAGCACCGCGGCGACGTCCGTGGCGACCGTGGTGGCCGCGGGCGGTCCCTGCCAGATCGCGTTCAGGCTGTCGTACGGCCGGACCAGCGCCGTGTGCAGCGCGGGCGCGAGCGAGGTGAGCGCGATGAAGGCCGGTGCGGCGGCCGCGGCGGCGGCCATCGCGCCCGGGTACGACGGGAAGCGCCGGCTGCGTTCGATCAGCTCCTGGCGGGTGTCGAACCCGACGCGCCAGCGCTGCGGGCCCTCCTTGGGCACCCGGCGCGGTTTCGGCGCGGCGACCCGCTCGGGGGTGAGGCCGAGCTGGTCGCGGGTGGTGGTGCGGAGCAGCTCGGCGAGCACCACGAGCAGCACCGCGGCGGCGGCGTACACCCCGGCGGGGTGCCCGTTCGCGAGCGCCAGCAGGGCGATCAGCGTGCCGGAGATCGCCACGCCGACGGTGCCCCAGCCGAGATAGGGCGCGGCGGGGCGGCGGGCCGCGGCCAGCGCCGCCAGCCCGATGCTGACCCCGCCGAGCGCGGCGGTCAGCAGGACGTCGGGCTCCTTGCCGGCGCTCGCGGCGAACGCGGCCAGCGCCGCCGGGCCGGCCAGCAGCACGGCGAGCACGCCCGCGCCGCCGAGCACGTCCAGGTGCGCGGGCGGCGTCGCGTCGGCCTGCTCGGCCTGCTGGGTCATCAGCACCGCCATCAGCACCAGCGCCGCCCCGACGAGGGCGATCATGCCGAGCGCCGCGGCGGTGGTCCACGGGCGCACCAGGCTCGCGCCGAGCGCGTGCAGCGCGACGGCGGTGGCCACCGCGAGGCGGGTGTACCCGGCCCGGGCGTCCTCGGCCACGGCCGCCGCCAAGGCGTACCCGGTGGCGATGGTCAGGCCCAGCACGATCGGCGCCCACCAGGGCCAGCCGAGCGCGGCCGGGGTCCCGACGGTGGCGAGGATCGCGGCGATCGCGGCGGCCTGGTGGCTGCGCGGCGGGGGCAGCACGACCGCCGCGGCCACGGCGAGCACCACCAGCGCGGCGGGCGCCTGCCAGCCGAACTCCACCCCGCCGCCGACCGGGGCCAGGTCGGCGGCCCACAGCTCGCCGGGCAGGGCGAGCGCCTTGATCCCGCCGGCCAGCGCCGGGTAGCCCGCGATGAGCACGAGGATGCCGCCGGCCATCGCGCTGCCCGCGACGGGCCCGCGACGCAGCTCCTGCGGGAGCAGCCGGACGGCGACCCCCACCGCGAGCACCAGCAGAGCCGACAGCACCAGCCAGTACTGCGGGGCGACCAGGTGCGCGACCCGGGCCAGAGCGGCGATCAGCGCCGTGGTGACCGCGGCGGCGGCGAAGTCCGCGCCGTCCAGGGCGCGGTCCGCGCGGCGGCCGGAGTCGATGGACGGGGCCAGGGCCAGCAGGATCGCCGAGACCAGCAGCAGCGCGCCCAGCCCGGCGTCGAGCACGCCGGCCTCGCCCGTGCCGAACGCCGCCCCGGCCACCACCAGCGCGCCCAGGCCCGCGCCGAGCGAGAGCGGGGTGCCGATGCGGCGATGCGCGACCAGGCGGGCCGCGACCAGGGCCAGGGTGGCGGCACAGGCGAGGAAGGCGGCGGCGAGGGCGACCTGCCGCCCGGCCGCCGGGAAGACGGTGAGCACACCGGTGCCGACCGCGACCGGCGCGGCGAACGCGGCGGCCCCGGCCGCGGCGTCGCCGAGCAGCCCGGTCGCCGGCGGTGTGGGCAGCACCCGCTGCGCGGCCGCGAGCAGCGCCCCCGCCAGGGTGTACGCGACCATCAGCCCGGCGGTGGACCAGGTGTGCGCCAGCGCGACGCCGACGGCCGTGGCGCCGACCAGGAACGACGCGATCAGGTGGGCGCGGGCCGCCCGGGGGGTGGCCGCGGCCCACGGCGCGCCGCCCTCGGCGGAGCCGATCCCGGCGACACCGATCCCGGCGGCCAGGAGCGCGATCGCGGCGGCGGCCAGCAGCCACTGGGTGGCGACCCAGTGCAGCCCCAGCGAGGCCGGTGCGGCCAGCGCGGTGAGCGCCGCGCCCGCCACGACGGTCTCGTGCCGCCAGGCGGCCGGCAGCGCCAGCGCGGCCGCGATGGTGAGCAGGGCGATCGTGGCGACCAGCGGCCAGCCGGGGTGCCCGGCCCGCTGCGCGATCTCGGCGCCGAACCCGTCGACGTCGGCGCTGCCGAACGGCCATGCCGCGGCGACCGGCGCGAGCGCCGCGCGCAGCGCGCTGCCCGCGGTGAACAGGCTGATCACGATCAGGGCGAGCGTGGAGGCGAGCTGCGGCCCGCGCCGGGTCGGCTCCGGGATGGCCCGTACGCCCAGGCCGGTGATCGCCACGGCGGCGGCGATGACCAGTAGCGCCCGGTCGGGCAGGGCGACCACGGCGACTCGTGCCGCGGAGCCGATGACGGCCAGCACCATGGCCCCGGCCGCGAGCTCGTTGAGCGGCGCCCGGCGCAGCATCAGCGCGCCGACCAGCGCCACCCCGACCGCCAGCAGCAGCGTCGCCGAGGCGCGCAGGACCGACGGCACTGTGTCGGCGGTGAGCAGGGCGGCCACGGCGTACACGGTCGCGGCGGCGATGGCCAGCCCGTGCAGCACCCAGGCCAGTTCGCGCAGCCAGAACGCGGACCGCCGGGTCGCCGTGGCGGCGGTTTCGGGCCGCCGCATGAAGGTGGCGAGGCCCTCCGGCAGCCCGGCGGTCCGCGTGGACCGGGCCGCCGTCGCGGTGCTGTCGCCGTCCGCGGCCGGCGAGCCCGACGTCGTGTCCGGCGGAAGTACGGTGGTCGGGGCGCCCGCGGTGGCGGGAGCGGCCAGGCGCGGCGGCGGGCCGGGGCGGGCGGGGACGTTGGCCAGCTCGACGGCGCGCGCGAGCACGGCGTTCTGGGCGGCGACCACGGTCAGCACCACGGCCCAGCCGGCGGGACCGTTGATCAGGTCGTACAGCAGCAGCGGCAGCACCGGCTGGATGGCGATCACCACCGCGTACCGCGGGATGGTCAGGCCGGTGGCCCGGTGATACAGGTAGGCGATCGCGGCCGTGGCGGCGAAGACCAGCCCGGCCACGATCGCCAGCGACGTGTCGATCAGGCTGAGCTGCGCCAGCAGGTATCCGTCGACCGGCAGCAGGGCCAGGCCGACCGCGGCCAGCGCCTCGGCGGTCGCCGACAGCCCGCCCCGGACCAGGCTCGGCGCGATGCCGAGCAGCAGGGCCGTGGCCAGCGCCAGCACGGTGAGCCGGATGCCGGGGGCGACGTTGCTCAGCGCGACGGCGGCGAACACCACCGCGGCGATGCCGAGCAGCAGCGAACCCAGCGCGAGCATGATGTTCTGCACCGAGCGGGCGGACGCCTCGGGCGGCGGCTCGGACAGTGACGGCGGCAGCGGCGCGACCCGGGTGCCGCCCTCCCGCCGTGCCGTGCCCGCCGGCCGCGTGCCGCCGTCGCGGGGGGCCGAGCGCTCGCGGGGGACAGTGGGCGCCTGCCGGGGCGCGCCGGGGTCGTCGGCGGTGGTCGGCGGGTCCGGGCGCTGGGCGCCCGGCGGCGCGGCGGGCGGTGCGGCGGGCGCCTGCGCGCCGGGCGGGCGCGGCAGCCAGCGTCGCTGCTTGGGCGCGGCCTTCTTCTGCCGCTGCGCCTCGGCGTGGGCGAGGATGTCGCGCTGGTACAGCGCCGCCTGCAGCTTGCTGCTCAGCTTCTTGCGCTCGCCGGACAGGCGCAGGTCCTCGGCGTTCATGTCGGCGATGGCCTTGTTGAGCCGGGACACCTCGGCCGCGAGCTGCTCAGGGGTGTTCCCGCAGTGCGGGCAGCGCACCGAGGGGTCACGTTCCCGGCCACACATCGAGCACGTGCTGGTGGCCGCAGCCATGGCTACCTCCGACTCCCGGCACGTCACCGGACGCTGGTGGGCAGTCCTCGACGGTCCGCCGTCCAGGCGGGCCGTGGGGACGAGCCACTAGCGGAGACGACGCGGCGTATGGATCCACTCAGCAGCAGCATGCCTAATAGGAGTGACCTTTGAAAAGCCCCATTTCAGTCAGCTAGTGGCTCGGCGGGTCGCGCGGCGCGTCACGCATGCGAAAGGGCCCGTCCGCGATATGCGGACGGGCCCTTTCGCATGAACGTCAGACCGTCGGGCGGCCCAGCGCGCGCAGCGTCCAGCCCGCGGACTTCCAGGCGGTCGCGTCGAGGCAGTTGCGGCCGTCGACGACGAGCTTGGTCGCGGCGACCTCGCCGAGGGCGACCGGGTCGGCGTTGCGGAACTCGGCCCACTCGGTGAGCACGCAGACCAGGTCGGCGTCGGTGACGGCGTCCACCATCGACTTGGCGTACTCGACCTCGGGCAGCGCCCGCTTCGCGTTCTCCATGCCCTGCGGGTCGTACACGTGCACCGCGGCACCGGCGCGGGACAGCATGGCCGCCACGGCGAGCGCGGGCGCGTCGCGCACGTCGTCGGAGTTGGGCTTGAAGGTCGCGCCGAGCACGGCGATGCGCGCGCCGGACAGGTCCGGGCCGGCCGGGCCGAACTTGCGACCGAGCAGGCCGGCGGCCAGGTTCAGCACCCGCTGGCGGCGGCGCAGGTTGATCAGGTCCACCTCGTGCAGGAAGCGGAGCGCCTCGCCGGCACCCAGCTCCTGGGCGCGGGCCTGGAAGGCGCGGATGTCCTTGGGCAGGCAGCCGCCGCCGAAGCCGACGCCCGACTGCAGGAAGCGGTTGCCGATGCGCGGGTCGTAGCCGAGCGCGCGGGCCAGCTGGGTGATGTCACCGCCGGCGACCTCGCAGACCTCGGCCATCGCGTTGATGAAGGAGATCTTGGTGGCGAGGAACGAGTTCGCCGCGACCTTGACCAGCTCGGCGGTGGCGAAGTCGGTGGAGACCACCGGCACCTCGCGATCCTCGGTGGCGGCCAGGTCGAAGACGCCCTTGTGGGCGGCGTGCAGCAGTGAGTTCGACCACTCGGTCTTGGTGGCCACGACGATGCGGTTGGGCCGCATGACGTCGTCGACGGCGAAGCCCTCCTGCAGGAACTCGGGGCTCCAGGCGACCTCCACGGCCAGCTCCGGGCGGGCGTGCTTGGCGACCAGCTGCTCCACCCATTCGGCGGTGCCCACCGGCACGGTGGACTTGCCGACGATCAGGGCCTTGCGGCTGAGGTGCTGGGCCAGGTTGCTGACCGACGCCTCGACGTAGGTGAGGTCGGCGCCCAGGCCGCTGGCGCGCTGCGGGGTGCCCACGCAGATGAAGTGGACGTCACCGAAGTCGGCCGTCTCCTGGTACGACGTGGTGAAGCGCAGCCGGCCGGCGGCCAGGTTGCGGCGCAGCATCTCGTCGAGCCCGGGCTCGTGGAAGGGCACCTCGCCCTTGCCCAGCTTCTCGATCTTGTCGACGTCCACGTCGAACCCGATGACCTCGTAACCGAGTTCGGCGTAGCAGATCGCGTAGGTGGCTCCCAGGTAACCGGTGCCGATGAAGGTCAGTCGGGGCCGGGCGGCGCCTGACGGCGGGGTGACCGGGGCAGGCTGACTCGCGTACGGGAGCGTCACGCTTCTCGTCTCCTTGATCCGCAAGGGGTGGGGGCATCAGGTTTGAGCAGTTGGAGAGCCTACGCCTTTGACCACCCCAAAGAAAGTTTAGCGGCAGGCGCTGGACGACCTCTGCTGATCGAGCGTTAAGCTACCGACCAGTACGCCCCATATGAAAGCACGGTTCAGAGGAGGTCTCGGGTGTTCGCGCTGTACCAGCTCTCCGAGGAGCACGTGGCGATCCGCGAGGCGGTGCGGGAGGTCTGCGACGCCAAGGTCGCCCCGCACGCCGCTGAAGCGGACGAAACGAGCGAGTTCCCGCAGGCCAGCTTCGACGCGCTGCGAGCCTCGGACTTCCACGCTCCGCACATCCCCGAGGAGTACGGCGGGGCCGGCGCGGACGCGCTCGCCACCGCGATCGTCATCGAGGAGGTCGCCCGCGCCTGCGCCTCGTCCTCGCTGATCCCGGCCGTGAACAAGCTGGGCACCATGCCGCTGCTGCTGGCCGGATCGGCCGAGCTCAAGCAGCGTTATCTGCCCAAGGTCGCCTCCGGCGAGGGCATGTTCTCGTACTGCCTCTCCGAGCCCGAGGCCGGCAGCGACGCGGCCGCCATGACAACTCGGGCAGTTCGTGATGAAGATCACTATGTGCTCAACGGCGTGAAGCGCTGGATCACCAACGCCGGCGTCAGCGAGTACTACACCGTCTTCGCGGTCACCGAGCCCGGCATCGGCGCCAAGGGGATCTCCGCCTTCGTGGTCGAGAAGTCCGATTCTGGCGTCAGCTTCGGCGCGCCGGAGAAGAAACTCGGCATCAAGGGCTCGCCCACCCGCGAGGTGTACCTCGACAACGTGCGCATCCCCGCCGACCGGATGATCGGCGAGCCCGGCACCGGCTTCGCCACCGCCATGCGCACCCTGGACCACACCCGGGTCACCATCGCCGCCCAGGCCATCGGCATCGCCCAGGGCGCGCTCGACGCGGCCCTGGACTACGTCAAGGAGCGCCGCCAGTTCGGCAAGCCGATCGCGGACTTCCAGGGCGTGCAGTTCATGCTCGCCGACATGGGCATGAAGCTCACCGCCGCCCGTGAGCTGACCTACGCCGCCGCGGCCCGCTCCGAGCGCGGCGACGCCGACCTGACCTACTTCGGCGCGGCGGCCAAGTGCTTCGCCTCCGACACGGCCATGGCGATCACCACCGACGCGGTGCAGCTCCTCGGCGGCTACGGCTACACCAAGGACTTCCCGCTGGAGCGCATGATGCGCGACGCCAAGATCACCCAGATCTACGAGGGCACCAACCAGGTCCAGCGCATCGTCATGGCCCGTCAGCTGCTCAAGGGCGTCATCTAGGTACGTTGTGGCTACCGCGTGCCCATGGTCAATATTGATCATGGGCACGCTTTTTGATGGGCCGAGTTCGGTCAGCCTTGACTAATGCGGCATGCCGGCATCAGGCACCCTGCGGCACCAGGAAGCACCTCGGCACGTTCGATGCGAACAAGGAGGGCGCGACTTCTTGAGAGTTGTGCAGGTCGGATTCAGCCGACGACGAGACGTTCTCCGCCGAAGTCGGCGATGATCTCCATGCGGCCACCGAGAGCTTCGATGTAGGCGGCGAGTGTGCGCAGTTCGCTGGTCGTGACCTTGGCGCGCTCGATGGCGGAGACGCGTTCCTGCCTGACATGCATCCGCTCGGCCACCTCAGCCTGGGAGAGGCCGAGCCGTTTGCGCATCTCGACCAGACGTGTGGCCCGACTCACGTTGATCAGGTGTTCCGCGCCGGCCTCGACCTCCGCGCGGTCGGCCTGGTCGGGAAAGAACTCGGTGAGGAAGCTGTCCCGGTCGTAGCCGGAGGTGCTGCTCATGCCTGATCCCTCTCCTGCAGGTAGGTCCTGTATCGAGCCTCGGCGGTGGGGATGGCCTCGCGATACCAGGCGTTCCAGTTGCCCGCCTTGACGCCGGCCACCAGCAGCACCGCGTTGCGTGCTGGGTCGAAGACGAACAGGATCCGGATCTCCGTCGCGCCGGTGGAGCCCGGCCGTAGCTCCTTCAAGTTGTGCACCGATGAACCCTTGATGCGATCGACCAGCGGCCGCCCGAGGGCAGGCCCCTCGTCGAGCAGGGCGGTTATGGCTTGGCCGACGAGGATCGCCGTGTGGCGATCGGTGTGCCGGAGCTGGTGTAACCAGTCCCGGACCTCGTTGACCATCTCCAGTCGATAGCTCACTCGGAGAAGCTAACGGCTTCAGTACTCCTAGATACTAGACCGTCGGGAAGCCGATCGTCGATGGTTGGCGCCCCGGACACGGACAGGGCCTGGCGGGTAGCCGCCAGGCCCTGTCCTGCTGGGTCAGGCGATGCGGTAGGCGCGCACGATCGTCTGTGTGACCGTGTTGCCTGCCGTGTCGGTGGCCTTCACCCGCAGGGACACGAAGCCGGGCCGCTTCGGGTGGCTGATGAGGGCCGTTCCCCAGATCACGGGCAGCCTGACCCACGTCCGGCCGTCGTCGAAGGAGGCTTCGACGCCGAGTTCCCGGCAGGGCGCGGACGCCGTCGTGGTGTGCCGGTCCAGCGCCACCGGGATGGCCATGGGCCGGCCCGCTCGCGCCGTGTTGGTGTCGTCGAGCAGCGGTGTCGGCCGGGCCGTGGTCAGCGGGAACCGCTCCGGTGCGGACGTGTGCGCCGAGGTGAAGGTCCAGGCGACCGCGACCGACGTGGACAGGGTGTCCGGCGCGCCGCGGGTGACGGTCGCCTCCAGCTTGTACGAGGCCTTCGCGGCGGGGACCGTGAACTCGGCGTACGAGCCCTCGGCCGTGCCGATCTCCTTGCCGTTGCGCGACAGCCGCACGTGGACCTGGAGGTCGTCGCGCCCGAGGGGGCGCCCGGCCGCGTCGGCGAACAGGGCCGGCTGGACCGTGATCACGTCACCGTCACGGCCCGCGTATCCCGTCGCCGACCAGCTCGGGGCGTCCAGCACCGTCGGCCCGAACGGCGCCGCGTTCCAGGTCTGGGTGTACGTCTTGCCCGGCTGGTAGGTCGTCTCCTGGGTGGTGGAGTTCGGGCCCTCGACGAAGGTCGTCGTCCAGATCAGGCCGCCGTCGGTGTTGTAGTACTCGGTGGCGTGGAACGGCAGGTCGATCGCCGAGTTCGAGCCGATCGGACCGGGGCCGCCGGGGGCTGCCGCACGGTGGTAGCGCACAGCGGTGGCCGTGGCCGACTGACTGCGGTACTCCGCCTTGACGGTGGCCAGGTTCGCCGGGGACAGCGTCCGGGCCAGGCCGGTGAACATGTCACCCTTGCTCACGTACGCGAGGTCGTATGTGTAGGGGCTGTTCCGGAAGGTCCCGTCCTTGCCGGGCCGGGCCAACCCGATGCCGAGCGTCACCGCGAACTCCGGTGCGGCCACGGCGGGCCCGATCCGGCCGAAGAAGACGTCCTGGAACGACTCCCCGCTGAGCTGGACCCCCGGGTAGCGCAGGCCGTCGTCCCAGTTCGCGCTGATGTTGATGGCCGTCGGGGCGGCGTCGCGCTGCGGCACGGTCAGCGCGACCGGCTTGGCGGTACGCGCGTCGAGCGCCTCGGTGATCGGCCCGCGCACGTCCAGGACCGGCTGCACGAGCAGCGTCGAGACAGTGCCCTCGTGGATCGTGCTGTACAGCGCGTAGCGGCCCTTGGGCAGGCGCATCGTGCCGCCGCCCGGAGTTCCGGCCAGCGTGGTGAACTCGCCGGTGGCCAGGTTCGCCGCCACGGTCTCGTAGTCCGTGGCCGGCTTGCCGTCGCGGCCGAGGTGGGGCAGCCGTACGTCGTAGCTCTCGATCTCCTTGTCGAGCGCGAACACGGTGCGCACCCGCAGGTCGCCGGCCGCGGTCGCGGTGACCGCGCCCTGGTAGACGCCGTCGGGGGTGTCGACCCGGGTGTCCACGGTGACCGTCGCCCCGGCGCGGCCGCCGGCCGGCACCACCAGGGTGGCCGGGCTGACGGTGACCATGCCCGCCGGGGCGTTCTCCACGCCCAGCGTCAGCGTGACCGGTGCGGTGCCCGTGTTGCGGTAGCCGATGACCTGCGTGAACGGGGTGTCGTCCGGGTGCGGCCAGCGCTGGACCGGGAAGTCGATCGCGCCGATCTCGGCGGCGACCGGCTGGGCGACCGCGCGGCCGATGTCGAGTCGGCCCGCGCCCTGCTCGTAGAGGCTGTTCTCGCCGCCCGGCTTGGTGGAGTCCATCAGTGCGGCCTTGAGCTGCGGGCCGGTCCAGTCCGGGTGCTGCCCGGCGAGGATCGCGGCCGAGCCCGCCACGTGCGGGGTGGCCATCGAGGTGCCCGCCATGGGCTGGTAGCCGCCGCCGGGGGCGGCCGCGACGATGTCGACGCCCGGCGCGCTGATGTCGGGCTTGATGTGGTTGTCGCCGAGGCGGGGGCCCTTGCTGGAGAAGTACGCCCGCTGGTCGTCGGCGTCGACCGCGCCGACGGCGAGCGCCTCGTCCACGGTGGAGGGCGAGGAGATCGACTTCGGCTTGCCCTCGTTGCCCGCGGCGACGACGAAGAGCGTGCCGTACCGGCGGCTCAGGTCCTGGACCGCGGTCTCCAGCGGGTCGAGGCCCGGCCGGTCGGTGTCGCCGAGGCTCACGTTGACCACCTTGGCCTGGGACGCGGCCCACTCCATACCCGCGATGACGTCGGAGTCCTGGCACTCGTTCGTGGCGCACACCTTGCCGACGACCAGCTTCGCGCCCGGGGCCACGCCGCGGTACAGGCCGCCGGAGGCCGCGCCGGTGCCCGCGATGGTCGAGGCCACGTGCGTGCCGTGGCCGACGTTGTCCGTCGGGTCGTTCCCGCCGGTGAAGTCCCGGACCGCGGCGAGCTGCCCGGCGAAGTCGGGGTGGGTGGCGTCGATGCCGGTGTCCAGCACGCCGACCGTGACACCCGCACCGTCGAAACCGGCCTGCCAGGCCGCCGGTGCGCCGATCTGCGGCACGCTGTGGTCCAGCGAGACGCGCCGTTTGCCGTCCAGCCAGATGCGGCTGACCCCGGCGGTCAGCGTGCGCTGCGCCGAGGTGCCGTGGGTCAGTGACGACCAGAGGTCCGCCCGGTCGTCCAGGCCCGCGCGTACGGCGAGCACGTCGGCGGCGGGCAGATCGGCCCGCACCCGCGCGTCGCCGCTGGTGACGGCCGACCGCGCCTGCGCGGAGCTGTCCGCCGGGTACGCCACCAGCAGCGGCAGTTCGGCCGCCCGGTCGTCGTAGCCGAACCCGCCGAGCGTGGTGAGGTCGAACAGCCGCCGGTCGAGCCGGCCGTCGCGCAGCAGCGGCATCGCGTCGGCCGGGACGACGTACTGGTGGCCGTCCTCCCGGCTGCTCACGAAGCGCATGGCAGACCGCCCCGGTCCGCGCTGGATGTCCAGGTGACCGCTCGCGTCCACGGACACCCGGTCCCCGGTGATCAGGGTGAAGGCGCGGGGCGTGCCGGTGCTCTGCTGCCCTTTGCCCGGTGGAGCGGCCAGGCTCCCCGTCGCCGAAGCGGTCGCGGGCTGAGCCGCGATGGCCGCGGTGACCAGCGCCGTCGCGAGCACCCCGGCCGTGAGCGCGTGTCGTTGCCGTCGTCGCACGTCGTCCTCTCCGCCACCGGGTGTCTCCCGGGACGACACGCTGACGTTTGAGCCCGTCCACCGGTTGATCACCGGTGTGTGACGGCGGACACAATGCCGCCCGGTGCCGGTCGGCCGATCCCGCGGGCGGAGTTGCATTCGCCGGGTGACCACGGGACGAGGCTTCGGGGGCACGGGCCGGACGAGTGACGCCGAGGAGTTCGACGCCTTCTACGCCGCCTGTGCGGGACGGGTCGTGGGTCACGTCTACACGCTGACCGGCAACCGCGCCGAAGCCGAGGACGCCGTCGCCGAGGCGTTCACCCGGGCCTGGCAGCGCTGGTCGACCGTACGCGACGCGGACAGCCCCGAGGCCTGGGTCCGCCGGGTCGCCTCCCGCATCGCGGTGAGCACCTGGCGCAAGGCGTTCAACCGCATCCGCGCGCACCGCCGCGCCGCCGTCGACCTCAGCGTGCCCGGACTCACCGAGGACCACGTCGCCCTGCTGCAGGCGTTACAGCAGTTGAGCGCCGTCGAGCGCCGCGCCGTCGTGCTGCACCACCTGAACGACATGAGCGTCGCCGACGTGGCGGCCGAGATGGAAAAGCCCGTCGGGACCGTCAAGACGTACCTCGCCCGGGGTCGCCGCGCGATGGCCGGGATGCTGACCGAGGCGGACCACGAGGAGGCCCCCCATGGCTGAGTTGCACGACGACCTCACCTCGATCGCCGACGAGGTCCAGCGGGCCACGAAGCTTCCCCCCGCGTCGATGCTGCGCGAACGTGGCGACCGACGTCGCCGGCGCCGTGCCTCGGTCACCGGCGCCGCCCTGGTCGTGCTGGTCGTGGCCACCGGCACCGCCCTGCTGCGGACGCGCGAGACCGCGCCCGATCCGGCGGACGCGCTTCCGCCGTCGGCCGTCGCGTCCGTGGCCGCTTCGGCGGGACCGCAGGAGATCCTGGCCGGCCGGCGGGAGATCGCGATCGTGGTGCCGAGCATGGGCGGGGCAGTGCTCGCGCTCGGCGGCGACGACGACCAGGTGCGGGCCACCGCCGAGCAGGGTGCCGACGAGCGTGCGCGATGGGTCCTGCGGCCCGAGGGGAACCTGTTCCGGATCGTGCTGGCCGCGTCACGGGGCCAGGTCTGCATGACGGCGGTGCACGACGCCGCGCCGGGCACTGTGCGCGGCCGGGCCTGCGAGCCCTCCGCGCAGGCGCAGCTGTTCAGGATCGACAGGGAGGCCGACGGGAGCTGGTCGCTGTTCCAGGGCAAGCGCTACGTGCAGGTCGTCGACGGCACCGATGCCCTGGTGCCGGACCTTCCCGAGTACCTGACCACCACGTACGTGTTCCAGGACCGCGGCCCGTCCGCGTATTGAGCGCCGGTTATCCGCTGTGGCGGGCGATGACCGAGACCGGCCCGGTCCCCGGGGCTCGATCTGCGGCACGGCGGGGGTGTCCACGGCGGACTGATGGACGAACTCGCCACCGACCCGTACCCGACGCACGTTCATGTCCCACCTGTGTCCCGAGTGCCGCGGTGTCACACCCGTCGGGCATTGTCCCTGGTGGATGTTTGCGTCGAGGTCTCCGGTCAGCGGCGGGCGGTGCCGGCGCGGACCTCGCGGGTGGCCGTGAGCAGCGCGTCGGCGGCGCGCGAGAAGTAGTCGAACAGCACCGCCAGTTCCTCGGGTCGGTATCCCTGGAACACCTCGCCGAGCCGCTGCCGCGCCGGGCCGACGATGGTGTCCACGTCCAGCTTCGGCACCGGCTCGACCAGCACCCGGCGGCGGTCGGCGGGGTCGGCGACCCGGCGTACGTGCCCGGCGCGTTCGAGGCGGTCGATCAGCCGGGTGGTCGCGCCCGTGGTCAGCCCGGTGCGCTCGGCCAGCTCGCCCGAGGTCAGCCGGCCGGCGAGGTTCAGCGTGCTCAGCGCGGCCCAGTCGGTGGGGTGCATCCCGGCCGCGTCGGCCGCGGCCTGGGCGTGCGCGGTCATGGCGTCGAGGTAGCGCCGGAAGGTCTCGTGCGCTCCGGACGGCATCCCGGCGGGCGGCGTGGCGTCGGCCATGGCGTGGCGGCTCCCTCCGCGCTAATCTCTGCATGCGTGCAGATATTGCGCTCATGCAGTTTCTGTGTGTCCGGAGCCCATGCTAGGCCCGGCCGACCAGGGAGGAACACGTGAACCACGCCGACCGCACCGCCGACCTCGCGGCGATCGAACAGCTCCTCGCCTCGATCGCGGCAGCCTGGGAGGCCGCCGACGCCGACGCGTTCGGCCGCGCCTTCACCGCCGACGCCACCTACGTGACCTTCGTCGGCACCGTCTACCGGGGTCGTGCCGACATCACCGAGAGCCATCGCGCCCTGTTCAAGGCGTTCACCAAGGGCACCCGGCTGGCCGGGGAGACGATCGCCACCACGTTCCTCGGCCCGGACACCGCCGTGGTCGTCGGCCGGGGCGACACCTACAAAGGACGCCGCAGCCCCGCACCGACGAAGGTCCAGACCTACACGCTGGTACGCGAACCCGACGGCTGGCGGGTGGCCGCCTTCCACAACACCCAGCGCCGCACGCTGATGGAGGCGATCCAGTTCCGCTTCGCTCCCGGCACGCGGCCCGCCGTCCGCTGAGAGCGGAAGTCGGGGTGCGCGGACACGGTTGGCGAGCCCGTGCGGCGGGTATCCGCCCGGCAAGGCGCTCCGCTGCTCGACGAGGGCCGCCTCGCCGGCCGGGCCTGACCGCTCCGCACTTTCGCGATGAAGGTAACCGGTTACGTCGCCAGTACCGGCTCTGGCGACGAATATGCATCCGAAGGCTGGTGAAAGCGCTTTCCATTGGTCTAGACTCCGCGACCATGCCAGTCTTCACCGTCACGCCGGACGCCCTAGAGCTCGACGGCAAACCGTTCCAGGTGCTCTCCGGGGCGATCCACTACTTCCGGGTGCTGCCCGAGCAGTGGGGCGACCGGCTGCGCAAGCTGCGCGCGATGGGCCTGAACACCATCGAGACGTACGTGCCGTGGAACCTGCACGAGCCCCGGCCGGGCGAGTTCGACTTCGACGGCCGGATCGACCTGGGGCGTTTCCTGACCGAGGCGGCGGAGGCGGGCCTGTACGCGATCGTGCGGCCCGGCCCGTACATCTGCGCGGAATGGGACAACGGCGGCCTGCCGGCCTGGCTGCGGGCCACCGAGGAGATCCCGCTGCGCTGCCACGACCCCCGTTTCCTGGAGCCGGTCGACCGGTTCTTCGACCAGCTCGTGCCGCAGCTGGCGCCGCACCAGGCGACCCGGGGCGGCAACGTGCTGATGGTCCAGGTCGAGAACGAGTACGGCTCGTACGGCTCGGACCGGCGCTACCTGCGCCACCTCGCCGACGGTCTGCGCGCCCGGGGCATCGAGGTGCCGCTGTTCACCTCCGACGGCCCGACCGACCTGATGGTCACCGGCGGCACGCTCGACGGCGTCTTCGCCACGGCCAACTTCGGCAGCCGCCCGGCGGAGCGCTTCGCCGAGATGACGGCGCTGCGCCGCTGGCCGTCCTTCTGCATGGAGTACTGGAACGGGTGGTTCGACCACCACGGCAAGGACCACCACGTACGGCCCGCGGCGGAGGCGGCGGCGACGCTGGCCGAGATGGTGGACGCGGGGGCGTCGGTCAACCTCTACATGGCGCACGGCGGCACCAACTTCGGCTTCCTGGCCGGGGCCAACGCGGTCGGCGAGTTCCTCGACGACGTGTACCTGCCCGACGTGACGTCCTACGACTACGACGCCCCGCTGAGCGAGCACGGTGCGCTGACGCCGAAGTACTGGGCGTTCCGGGAGGTGCTGGGGCGGGGCGTGGAACTGCCCGACCCGCCGTCGGAGCAGCCCAAGACGCTGCCCGCCGGGCAGGTCGAGCTGACGCAGCGCCTGTCGCTGCTGGACTGCCTCGACGTGCTGTCCACCGGCACCGTGCACAGCGCCACGACGAAGTCGCTCGAAGAGCTTGGCCAGGCGTACGGGCTGGCCGTCTACCGGACCACGATCCCCGGGCCGCGAACCGGCCACCGGCTGCGGGTCAAGGGGCTGCACGATCGCGCGCTGGTGCTGGTGGACGGATCGCCGGCGGGCATCCTCGACCGCAACGAGCCGAGCGGGCTGCCGGTGCCGGTCGACGGCGCCGGGGCCGACGTGACCCTCGTGGTGGAGGCGATGGGCCGGGTGAACTACGGCCCGCTGGTGGGGGAGCGCAAGGGCATCGTGGGCGGCGTCTTCCACGGCCAGCAGTTCCTGCACGGATACGAGATCGATCCGGTGCCGCTGGACGACCTCTCGGTGCTGCCGTGGGGGCGGGCGACCGGCGCGGCCGGGCCGGTGTTCCACCGTGGCGTGCTGCACGTGGACGAGGTGCGCGACGCGTTCCTCGCGCTGCCCGGGTGGCACAAGGGCTACGTCTGGGTCAACGGGTTCAACCTCGGCCGGTACTGGGAGGCCGGCCCTCAGGTCACCCTGTACGTGCCGTGGCCGCTGCTGCGCGAGGGCGACAACGAGATCGTCGTGCTCGAACTCGACGCGGAGCCGGACCAGCCGGTGATCGAAGTCCGCGAGCAACCCGACCTGGGCACCCCCATCACGTACATCGCTTGATCGCTCGACTTGCCAGGCAGACGGCCGGCTGCGCGGTCAAGATGCGCACAGTTGCCTGGCAAGTCGAGCGACCTCGGGACGGGCGCGCGGCGCGGTGCGGGTCAGGACTCGACGAGCGGGGTGTCCACCAGATGTTCGGCGAGGAACCAGGCCTGCAGCTCGCCGGTGCGGATCACGTCGGAGACGAGCAGGTCGTTCGTGCCGTCGTCACCCATCTCGTCCGCGCGCTTGGCGGCGTCGTGCGCGGCGACGAGGATGGTCTCGTGCGCCTCCAGCAGGCGGGAGATCATCGCGGGCACCTCCTCGACGCCGTCCGGCGGGCGCTTGATGACGGTGATCTCCGCGACGTGGCGCGGGTCGCCGACGGCCACGCCGCCGAGCGTCTGCACCCGCTCGGCGATGGTGTCGATGAGCGCCAGCTGCTCGCCCGCGTGCTTGTCCAGCAGCAGGTGCAGCTGGTAGAACGTCGGGCCGCGCATCAGCCAGTGGTGCTTCTTGTAGAGGCCGTAGAGGATCTGCGAGTCGGCGAGGCACTGGTTGAGCCGCTCGCACGAGTACATCCGGGCGTCGTGGGACAGACCCACCGGGAGCTGGCGGACGGTGCCGAACTCCTGGATCTGCACGCCTTTCTGGTGCAGCATGGGCTGGCTGCCGCGGGCCGCGGCAGCCTTCGCGGGCGACTTGGTGGGCATCGAGGTTCCTCTCGTTCCGGCCGCGCCGGCAAAGCCGAGCGCAGGCTTGCGACCAGCAGAAATGCCGACCCGATGGGTACGCGGCACACCGTGGCCAGTCTTTCAGGAGCGGCCTGCGGCGGGCTGCCGGTTGCGGAAGTCCGCCGCCGTCTTTGCTCTTTCAGCGGAATTTCGGCGATGCCAGGGTCTTCTCGCGCGCGCGGAGCAAGGATGTCGGCATGGCGGCAAAGTATGAGCAGGGCACCCCGAGCTGGGTCGATCTGGGCAGCACGGACGTCGACGGCTCGGTGTCCTTCTACGGGCGGCTGTTCGGCTGGACCGATGAGGACCTGGGCCCGGACGCGGGCGGCTACCGGATGTTCCGCAAGGACGGCAGGCAGGTCGCCGGGCTCGGCCCCGCCACCGACGGCGGCCGGGGCAGCTCGTGGGCCACGTACTTCGCGGCGAACGACGCCGACGACATCATGGCGAAGGTCGCCGAGCACGGCGGCGCCGTCATCGTGCCCCCGATGGACGTGATGGGCCAGGGCCGGATGGCGGTGTTCCAGGACCCCGAGGGCGCGTTCTTCTCCGCGTGGCAGCCGCTGGCGTTCGACGGGTTCGAGCTGGCGAACGAGCCGGGCAGCGTCACCTGGAACGAGCTGATGACCTCCGACATCGACGCCGCCAAAGTGTTCTACCAGGAGGTCTTCGGGGTCAGCATGCGCGACGTGTCGATGGCGGAGGGCATGACCTACACCCTGCTGGAGGCTGAGGGCCGGCCGGTGGCGGGCGCCATGCCGATCGACGCCGCGTGGGGCCCGATGCCGTCGCACTGGTCGGTCTACTTCGCGGTGGACGACTGCGACGCGGCCTACGCCAAGGCGCTGGAGCTGGGCGCGACCAAGGTCATGCCACCGGAGGACTCGCCCGCCGGGCGGTTCGCCATCCTGAAGGACCCGCAGGGCGCGACCTTCTCGGTGATCAAGAACAACCCCGACTTCTCCATCTGAGACAGCCGGGCGCGAACGGAGGCGTTCGGCACTTCAATGGTTATCGTTTCGTCATGGCCGTGCCGAGACTGTCCGTCGTCATCCCGATGTACAACGAGGAGGCGGTCCTGCCCCTGCTCGTGAGCCGGCTGCGCCCGGTCCTCGACGGGCTGGGCCGGACCTACGAGGTGGTCGCCGTCGACGACGGCAGCCGCGACGCCACCGCCGCCATGGTGACCCTGATGCGGGCGAAGTGGCCCGAGCTGAGGCTGATCCGCCTGCGCCGCAACAGCGGGCACCAGGCCGCGCTCACCGCGGGCCTGCACTGCTCGCGCGGCGACCACGTGGTCACCCTCGACGCCGACCTGCAGGACCCGCCCGAGGTCATCGCCGAGATGCTGGGCCTCGCCGAGGCGCAGAGCCTCGACATCGTCTACGGCGTACGCGGCGACCGGGCCAGCGACACCGCCTTCAAACGGGGCACGGCCGACCTCTACTACCGGCTGATGCGCCGCATCGTCGGCAACCGGATGCCTGCCGGCGCCGGTGACTTCCGGCTGCTCAGCCGGGCCATGGTGGACGCGCTGCGCAGCCTGCCCGAGCAGGCCCCTGTCTACCGCCTGCTGGTGCCGTGGCTGGGTTTCCCCAGTGGGCAGGTCGTCTACACCCGGGAGAAGCGGGCCGCGGGGACCAGCAAGTACCCGCTCGCCAAGATGATCAACCTGACGGTCGACAGCATCATCAGCTTCACCGCGGCCCCGTTGCGGCTGGGCATCTGGCTGGGCGCGCTCGGGGCTCTGGCCTGCGCCGTTGCCGTGGTGAAGGTGCTCGTGGCGTACTTCCAGGGCGCCGTGGTGCCGGGCTGGACCTCGCTCTCGCTGGTGGTCCTGTTCCTCGGCGCGGCCCAGCTCATCTGCCTGGGGTTGCTGGGGGAGTACGTGGGCCGGATCTACCGGGGCATCCAGGCCCGGCCCGGCTACTTCGTGGGCGAGGACTCGCTCACCGAGGACCGGCGGGCCGACGGCAGACCGGAGCCCGAATTCCACGACGAGCCGGTGCGCCCCCGCCGGGCGGCGGTCTCCGCGGACCCGCACCTCCGCAGGCCCGGCTGATCCATCCCGTCAGCCGCAGGCAGCGCCCGAATCCGTTGGGACACTTAGGAAATCTAACTGTTAGGTCTCTTGACTGAAGTGCCGCTCCCGCGTGAAGGTTCGCATGGACGAACGATGGGAGTGCATATGCTCAGAACACTGCTCCGCCCGGGCATCGCCGGGGCGGTCGCCCTGGCCCTGGGCGCCGGCTTCCTGGCAGCTCCGGCCACCGCGGCCGGCGGCGCCCCCAAGCCGGACGCGCCAAAGAAGGTGATCTCCGCCTACTTCACCAACTGGTCCGTCTACGGGCGGGGCTACTTCGTCAAGGACATCCCCGCCGACAAGCTGAACGTCATCCAGTACGCCTTCGGCGTGCCGACGTTCAACCAGGCCACCGGCGCGGTCGGCTGCGACGTGCTCGACCCGTGGGCCGACTACCAGCAGGTCTACTGGGGTCCGGAGAACACCGTGGACGGTGTCGCGGACACGTACCCCGGCCAGAACGTCTACGGCAACTTCAACCAGCTGCGCAAACTCAAGGCGGCCAACCCGCACCTGAAGATCGAGATCTCGCTCGGCGGCTGGACGAAGTCGACCTGGTTCTCCAGCGTCGCGAAGACCCCGGAACGCCGCCAGGCGTTCGTGGCGGCCTGCATCGACACCTTCATCAAGGGCAACCTGCCGACCGGCGGCTGGCCCGAGGACGCGGGCGGCATCGGCGTCGCGAAGGGCATCTTCGACGGCATCGACCTCGACTGGGAGTACCCGACGGCCAAGGCCGACAGCAACGTCGACTACGGCCCGGAGGACCGGCACAACGCGACGCTGCTGGCCCAGGAGTTCCGCCGCCAGCTCGACGCGCAGGGCCGCCTCGACGGCAAGCACTACCTGCTGACCGCGGCGCTGCCCGCGGCGAAGAGCTCCACCAAGTACTACGAGCTGCGCGAGTTCTCGAAGTCGATGGACTGGGTCAACATCATGACCTACGACTTCAACGTGCCCGGCGGCTCCGTGGCCGGCCCGAGCACGCTGTTCACCGGCGACCCGCGCGACCCCGAGGCCGACGACTGGACCTGGAACACCGTCGGCACCGTGGGCTACTACCTCGCCCAGGGGGTGCCCGCCAGCAAGATCGTCGTCGGCGTGCCCTTCTACGGCGTGCAGTACATCCGCAACCCCAACGGGCTGTACAAGGCGTTCGACAACACCGGCATGAACCCCGACTCGCTGGTCTGGGACTCCAAGCCGCAGCCGTCGTACCACGACCTGGTCGACGTGTCTGGCGTGCTGACCCCCGCCGGGGCCGGCGCCAACGGATGGACCCGCAAGTGGAACGTGTTCGCCGGTGAGCCGTACCTGTGGAACCCGGCAGCGGAGCACGTGCTCACCACCGGCACCGTCACCGCCCCGACCACGATCGTGTACACCGATCCGAAGTCGCTCGCCGAGCGCACCGCGCTGATCAAACTGCTCGGCCTGCGCGGCGCGATGGCGTGGGAGCTCAGCCAGGACTCCGACGACAACGCGCTCATCGGCGCGCTGAACCCGGTCCTGCGGTAACTCACTCGGTGGCTGGCGGGTCCGCCTTGGCGGGGCCGCCAGCCACACTCGTGTCGCCGCCGAGTGAAATGCTGCCGGGTATCCACGGCTGCGCCTCTTCCAGAATGGCGCTGTAAAGGGTGGCCAGCCTGTCGACGTCCTGTCGGGCGAAGGTGAACCTGGCGAAGATGTCCTTGCCCGCGGCATTGAAGGTCAGATCCAACGCCGCGGTGTCGTCCCAGATGATGATGCCGATCGCCTGCGCGGCGGGCAGCCTGCGCAGCGGGATGGTGTAGACCTTGATGCCGAGTTCCAGTTGCTCCGCGGCGACGGTCTCGTGCAGCGGCGTCCACTCGTGGTAGATGAAGATGCGTTGCTTGTCCAGACTGCTGCCATCTCGTCGATGCAGACGAAGGTAGCGGCGGCCTGCGTCGGACGTCCAGAAGCCCAGTTCGCTGTCGGACGTCGTGGCACGCAGGGACCTCCTGGCGGCTCCGGTGAGGTTGTTCACCAGCTCGTTCGACGATTCGCCGTCGCGGGGCACGTAGATGCCGCGTTGGAGGTCGGCCAGCACATGACCGCAGTCGTCGAACGCCTTGCGGGCCAGCCCGACGGCGGCCGTGTCGTCGTAGGCCGTCGCCACGTGGCGAAGATGTCGCAGCATGCCGTCGAGCGTTCCCGGCAGCCAGGGGGTCTGCTCGATCGCCGCGATGATCCTGTTTCGCCGGATCTCCGCGAACTCCGCGCGCTTGCTCCTGAGCAGGAGCTCCAGCTGCAGCGCGACCGTGATGCCGATCAGGCCGGCGAGCGTGGCGATGCCCGCCGCCAGATCCGTCATGGCGTACAGGTATGCGGCGAGTGCCGTGGATGCCACAGCCCCGAGCGTCGTCGGCAGCCAACTGGGTATCCGGGCACTGAAGGGTTTCATGCTCATGTGTGGTCCTCGCAGTCCGGGGCGGCGATCAGGTGGGACTCTCGGCCATTGCGGAAGTCCGCTCGCATAGTGTGCCCAATCGATGGACAGGTTCGGTCGCGCATCGTCCGCGCGAGGTCCGCTGCACAGCTCGGAAGGCCTTCCGATCGGCCGGGGCGTGCCACCGGGTCGGGTGAACCTCGATACCACCTGCGTCCCATCTCGTTGAACTCTCTGCGTTCGTTGTGATGCTGATTCATGCATTTCGTGCCTACGACCCATTGACATGGCCCACTTGGTGCTGTCTGCTCAGGCGGGTGTGGAGCCGGGGCGCTACCGTCAGCCTCGACGTTCGTTGATATCTGGGTTTCGCCGGGCGGGAACTGTGGCCATCCCGCGCTTCCGCCTGTGGCCACGGAGCGAAGGGCACGATGAGGCAACCGGCGGCGGCCGTGAAGGCGACCCAGGGCGTCTACAACGCCGACTTCGACTGGGACGGGTTCAACTCCGACTGGTACTGCGCCCACAACTACGTCAGCCTGCGCGACGACGACACCGCGATCATGACGAGGGTCGGCGAGTTCTTCCAGCAGCACCTGAAGCCGTCCACCGCACAGCGGCGCGGCCTGGACGTCGGCAGTGGCGCCAACCTCTATCCCGCGATGTCGATGCTGCCGTTCTGCGAAGGCGTCGAGCTACGTGAGTTCTCGCGGTCGAACGTGCGCTGGCTCAATGCTCAGATCGAGCGCTACGACGCCTACTGGGACGAGTTCTGGGACGTCTATCGGGCGTTGCCCGCATACCAGAACGTGAGCAATCCGCGGGAGGCGCTGCGCAAGGCCGCAAAGGTCGAGCGGATGAGCATCTTCGAACTGCCGGAACGCGAATGGGACATGGGCACCATGTTCTTCGTCGCCGAGTCGCTCACCTATGACCCTCGTGAGTTCTGGCGGGCCGTCGAATGCTTCGGCCGGGCGCTCAAGCCGGGTGCTCCTTTCGCGGCCGCTTTCATGGCTGATTCACGAGGCTACAAAGTGGACAAGACTCAGTTCCCGGCCGTTGCCGTCGACATAACCGACGTGAAAGACTGTCTATCGGTGGTGTGCGAGGTCATCGACATCGACCTGGTGGAGACGAAGAAGCCGTTGCGCCGTGGCTACGGCGGCATGATCCTCGCGACGGGAGTCGCACTCAGCTGACGGAACGGCGGACGGGCGGCCATGAAGATCCAACCACGTCAACAGCTGCTGGAGATCTGGCGGGCCGCGGCCCGCAACTCCTACGTCGACGGCGAGTGGGTGTGGGGCGGCGACAACGGGTGGGACTCGATCAAGGACGCTGAGCAGTTGCTGTGCGTCATGCTGCCCGCGACGGAGATCCCGCGTTTCCGGCTGGACCAGCCCGACCAGACGGAGGACGACGTCGCCAGAGCGATGGAGGCGTTCGGCAACAAGCTCCGCATTCCGCAGGCGCTGGTCAAGGCTCTCATCGACTATCACCGCAAATACTCCGGCGACGACGGCCGCCCGATCTTCCCGGGCGGTTCATATCTGGCCAGCCTGGAGGCCGGCGCGGAGCTGGCAGACGAGCAGGCCTCGCTGGACGTGGTCGAGTCGTTCGCCTTGTCGATCACCCTCACCCTGGCGACGCTGGGCTTCGTGGGTGTCTACCGCGGCTCCCTGGCGCCCGGCAGCTACCAGCAGCATCAGCTGGACGAGCTGGACGAGCTGGTGGATCTGGCGCGAAAGCGCCTCACCGAGGCGATGGTGGGGCTGCTGCGCAGCTTCACCGTGTTCACCTACGAGGCCGCGAGCCCGCACGGCCAGCACCTGATCCGGGCGATCAACCAGTCGAACCTCTCGGACAACCGGCTGGTCACCGATCTGCGTGAGGCGCTACGCCCGACCATCGCCGGTCTGCGCGACCTGACTGTGGGCATCGAGCAGCTCAACGACCTCGAGTCACCGGACCGGCTGTTCGAGTGTGGTTGGTCGTGGGGCATCATCCAGGGCGCGCCGCAGGTCGACTTCGTCGAAAGTTCGGGCTCCCAGCCGCCGGGATACGCCTATGACGCGCCCTACCTCTACTTCACCGTGCAGGCGCTCGACGGCATCGCCGACCTGTTCTCCGCCCGCACCCGCCTGTTGCGCCTGCTGAACGACGAGCAGCTGCGACTGGCGGCAGCCCTGCAGCTGCGCTGGGAGCTGACGCAGAACTACTGGTCGGTCATCGCGAGTTTCGGCCCCGGCCGCTGGCCGCTGGAGGACCTGCCCTGGCGCACCACCGACGGCGCCGAGTCGGACTACTTCAGCCTCCTGGTGACCTCGATCGCCACCCGGGGTCTGCTGGAGGACCGCGACAGCGACGCCGACCTGAGCCGCCTCGGGCGCATCCTCGGGGAGCTCGCCAACCGGGCTCGTATCACCCGCCGTCCCGTCGCCGCCGACACGGCGCTGGCGATGCACCATCCGGGCGTCGTCATCGAGCTCGACGACCCTCAGGGCGTGCCCGTGCTGAACTGGGTCGCCACCGACTTCGCGCCGCTGCTGCTCAAGCGGACCATCCGCATCGCGCGCAACCTGAGCAGTGTCCAACTGCGCGGGCAGCTGCTGACGCTGGCCGACGAGATCTGGGAGCACCTGCTCAAACGCCGCATCCAGCACGGTCGCAGCCGGGGCCTGTGGGACCTGCCCCTGGGCGCGTTCGCGCCGACGGCCGCGGGCCTGCTCGACCAGGCCGACGTCAGCATCAGTCGGCTCAGCTGGCACCACACGGTCCGGGTGGTGGAGAGCCTGGTGTTCGCGGCAGACCTCGCGCGCACCGATCCGCTGCGCAGCGACGAACTGCTGGGGTTCGCCGGGGAGCTGCTGGCAGAGGCCGAGCACCTGTTCGACAAGCAGCAACTCGTCGGTTCGGCCGAGACCGGGCTCAACATGCGCAACGCGATGCAGGCGCTGCGCACCCGGCTGCGACATGCTCGTGAGATCACGGCCGAGCGGCCGGGCACCACGGTGGCGCTGGTGCTCGACGTCCTGCGGGAGCTGGACAGTCTGACGGAGGCACGGCGTGACGTGACGGGAGCGTCCTGATCATGCTCGTCTTCGCGACCTCGGACAAGGGCGGCACCGGGAGGTCGGTGACCAGCAGCAACCTCATCTACCGCAGGTCGCTGCAGGGCAGCGACGTCTGCTATCTGGATTTCGACTTCGGCTCGCCGACCGCCGGAGCGATCTTCGCGATCGCGGATCTGGCGCGCGGCACCCGTACCAACGGGCTCCACTCCTACCTGCGCAACAAGGTGAACTGGCCGATGCGGGTCGACGTCTGGGGGGAGTCCGACCGGTTGAGCCTGCGCGGCCGGCCCGACGGGGCCGGGCAGCTCTGCCTGATCCCGGGGGACAGCGGCGGGGCCGAGTTCGCGGCCGATCCCGGGATCGTCGAACGGTGCGTCCGGCTGATGCTGCGGATGGAGGAGGAGTTCGACATCACCCTGGTGGATCTCAGCTCCGGGCGGTCGTACGCCACCGACATCGTGCTGGCCGCGCTGGCCGCACCGCAGCTGCGCGGCGTGGTGGCCCGCTGGCTGGTGTTCCACCGGTGGACGCGCCAGCACATCATCGCGGCGTCCGGCCTGGTCTACGGCGAGCGGGGGATCGTCGAGATGGGAGCCGCCCGCGGGCACGATCCGGAGCGGTTGCGCCGGGCTGTCAGGTTCGTCCGGACCGCGGTGGTCGACCCCAGCTCGGAACAGCTCTCCGGGCTGCGTCCGGCGCAGATGGAGTGGTTCGAGGCGTACAACGGCGAGCTGCAGCGGCTGGCGGGCACGGAGCGGATGGGTCACGCGGTGACCCTCGGCTCGGTGCCGCTGGAGCCGGTGCTCCAGTTGCGGGAGCAGCTGATCTCCGACGCGGACACGGTGACCAAGCAGATCGCCAACACGGCGACGGTGGAGGCCTTCGACGGCATCGCGAAGCTGCTCACCGAGGACACCGTCTGGGAGGGCGCGTGACCGGCCTGGAGGTCGTGTTCCAGGAGAGCGTGGCCACGCCGAAGCTCCAGGAGGTGTCGCTGTCACACCTGTCCATCGAGCTCGGGCACCTCTACATGGAGGACTTCAAGGCGGGATACCGCCGCCTGGTGGAGCTGTTCGCCAAGGTCAGACCATGGGCGCAGACAGCTGAGGAGGTGTGCCGGGCGCAGTGGGGGCCCAAGGCGCGGATCAGCACCTGTTTCCTGGTGGACGACTACTTCTCGCCGTTCGGCTCGCCGGATGAGCTGGTGCCGCTGCTCCAGCAGGCGGCGGCGGAGTCGGGACTGATCATCGACTACCTGGCGCGGGAATCGGCCTGCGCGACCGCGGGCGCCGTCGAGCCGGCCCGGCTGGTCGAGGGCCGCCTCGTGGAGGAACCGCCACCGCGGCGCGCGAACGGCAGCCGCCCGCCCGTCACGGAGACCGGCTGGTTGAGCAACGGCGAGCGGTCACCGCACGAGGTCGTCGCCGAGGCCATGGAAGCCGTCACGCCATGGCGACCACCCCGCCAGAATCTGCCGAACAACCACTCGATCTTCATGGACGTGGAGCTGTGGGACGCGCCGCGGGGCGAGCGCCGGTGGTCGTGCCCGATGCTGGCGGCCGTGTGGCAACTGTTGCGGCTCGGCCTGCTGCGGCACGAGGGGCAGGCGGTGGCGGTGCCGCAGAACCCGGCCGGCCCGCTCGGAACCGCCTGGCATGAGCTGCCGCCGGTGCTCCGGCTGCGCCCGAACGCCCGCCCGTTCTTCGCCTACCGCACCTTCTCCGCGCTCAGCACCCGCTTTCTGCCGATCGAGGGTGCGGTGCGGGCCATCCTCGACCACGTCTCGGTCGACCCGGCGGTCAACGGACTGGCCATCGCCCGCGCGGCCGACGAAGGCAGCGTGCTGTCCGCGGACATCCTCGACCGGATCGAGTACGCCTTCGTCAACGGCGCGTCCGCGCCCTTCAGATGATCGGTGTGGCGATCTTCCAGAGGTCGTTGAACCGGTCGATGTTGCGCTGCACCTTCGACGGGTTGGTGATGAGCTGTGTGCTGGCGATCGTGGCTCGGCTCGGCTCGGTGACCGGCGCCGACGGCGACGTCTGGTAGCTCACCGAACCGTCGAAGATGATGAAGTCGAAGATCGGCGGGATGAACTGGCGGGGGAACAGGGTCGGGTCCAGCGCTCGTACGTCGATCTGGATGTCGTCGTGCATCCCCACCACGCGCCGGAAGTTGGCGTCCTCGCGCAGCTCCGGCCGGTCCAGTATGAAGATGCGCCGCACGCGGACATTGCGCCGGACGGCGTCCCGCTGCGCCTCGAGATAACGCTGCCCCAGATCGCTCTGCCACAGGCTGCCGTCGAAGTAGTCCTGCCCGCCGACGTCGAGCGTCGTGCTGATCGCGTCGAGCGAGTGGTTGACGTGTTTGGTGAGGCCGAGCAGCCAGTCGCGATCCTCGCCGTCGTAGGTGAGGTCGCCCGAGTCGCCCAGTGTCTTGAGCATCTCCGACAGCCGCTGGATCTCGGTCTGCGCGAGGTCGAACACGAGCTGCGGGTTGGGCTTGATGCGCACCGAGTTGCCGACGAGCTGGGTGATGGCGTCGGTCTTCAGCGCCGAGGCCTCGACCAGGCCGAACAGCTTCGTCGCCGCGTTGATCTTCTTGAAGCCCTCGTCGATGCGCGCCTCGTTCACCCTTGAGTGCCGCTCCAGCTCCTCCTCCATCTTGTCGAGCCGCTTCTCCACGTCGTAGAGGAACTGCACGACGAAGGCCACGCCGGCGACGAAAAGCGACGAGCCGAAGCCGATCAGGACCATCGGCTGCGTTCCGAGCACCTCGAACAACCAGGTCGCGATGAAGGTGATGCAGAAGAAGGCGAGGCTGATCAGGATCTTGGTCGGTGTGCGGTTGCCGGTCGGGTTGCGGTCGGCCATGGGTCCCCCTGTCACGCGCGCCGGTGGGATGCCTCGATCACGGCCAGCGCCAGCTGGTCGCGCACCCGGTCGACGTTCGTCTGCCACTGTCGGGTCATGCCTGGACGCTGCTCGAGGCCCTGCCAGATCGGCTCCCACGCGACGTCGACACGGGCTGCGGGCATCCACAGGTGCAGCAGGTAGTCGAGGGCCGGTGTGAGCCGCTCGATGACCTGCCGCCGCCCCGCCGTGCCGGCGGGGGTTCGGCCGACCAGCGACAACAGTGTCGTGAGCAGCCAGTCGTGCAGGGCGATGTCCTCGCACAGGGCGGCGGCCGCCCGCGCGTCCGTGTTGATCCGGGGCAGTCGCGCCGTGCGGGTGGTGCCGTCGACGACGCGGAACTCGACGGCCTCACCGTCGGCGACGGCCCAGCGCAGGCCGGTCCGCGCGGACCGGAACGGCGCCGCCCGGTCGATCCGCGGTGACGCCTGGACCTGGTCGATGACCCGGCTGCCGATCGCGCCCAGGTCGAGCAGGTCGGTCTGCGGGCCGCCGCTGTGGAGATGGCCGCCCGCGATGTCGAGGTGGCTGGACTTGCCGAGCAGTTCCAGGACGCCGGGGCGGGAGAGGTAGTGCGACCACGGCCGGCGCCGGTGGCCGGGGCTGTGCTCGACGGTGGCGTACGCCGATCCCTGCAGCACGTGCCCACCGGTGAGCACGGCACTGGACGTGATCGTGCCGACCGCGCGCACTCTCGTCACACCGGAGTGCCGGCCGGCGCCGGACACCGCGGGCAGGTCACAGTCGACGCCCGTCAGCTGCGGTGGGGACACGGCGTATCCGATGGGCCGGTCTGATCGGCGCACCTGTTCCCCGACGGTCAGGGCGAGCAGTTCGACACCGGTGGCGGTGGTGACCGCAGTGGAGTGCTGCAGCAGCGCGGTGTGTACCTCGCCGATGACGACCGTGGTCGCCTCGCTGGTGGTGGCCAATGCGCACTCCCGCCCCGTGACAAAAGTGATCGACTGATTTCACTCCATGCTGATTGGGCGTGGCAAGACGCCTGAAGGACACAATAGACCGAGCGTCTGATCTCGATCACGGAGCGTTACTCGGAAGACGAAAGGCAGTCCTTACATTTCTAGATGTAAGTTAATCTAATCGAATGGTGGCTCAAGAAGTGGTCGTCATCGGGGCGGGCGTGTCCGGTCTCACCACGGCCGTCCGCCTGGCGGAGGCGGAGGTGCGGGTTCGCGTGGTCGCAGCGCGGCGACCATCGCAGACCACCTCGGCTCTCGCCGGTGCGAGCTGGGGTCCGTACATGGTCGACGACGCAAGGGTGGTGGGGTGGAGCAGCGCCACGCTGCGTGAGTTCGAGCGCATCACGGCCGAGGGTGAATGCGGGGTGCGATTCGTGCGGGGCATGGAAGCGTCGGTCGACGACGTGGACCCGCCGGACTGGGCGACTGCTCTTAGTGACTATCAACTTTGCGACAGTTCGGAGCTGCCCGACGGCTTCGTGGTGGGCTGGTGGCACACCATCCCGCTCATCGACATGCCGGTCTACCTGCGATACCTCACCGGACGCCTGGAGGCGCTCGGGGTGACCGTGACCGAACTCGCCCGGCCGTTGCGCAACTTCGCGGAGGTTCAGGAGCCAGGTGTTCTGATCAACTGCACCGGGCTGGGCGCGCGCGACCTGATCAAGGACCCTGACCTGCAGGCCACCCGGGGTCAGCTGGTGGTCGTGGACAACCCGGGGATCGACTGGTTCTTCCAGGATTCCGCCGACCACGGCGACCTGACCTACTTCCTGCCGCACGGTGATCATGTCGTGCTGGGCGGCATCGCCGTCGGGCACCCGGACGACAGCGTCGAGCTCCGGCGGGATCCGGACGTGGAGCGAGCGATCATCGAGCGCTGCGCCGCCATCGAGCCCAGGCTGGCGGGGGCCGCCGTCCGGGGCGGCCGGGTGGGCTTGCGTCCCAACCGGGTCTCGGGCGTGCGCGTCGAGGTGGACCGGTCCGGGGACCGCACCGTGATCCACAACTACGGGCACTCCGGGTGCGGGGTGACGCTGTCCTGGGGGTGTGCCGACGAGGTGGTCGCGCTGCTCGCCGGGCTGTGACCGGGCTCCGGGTGAAAACCGCTGGTCGGCAGGGGAGGTCGGCGACATATCCTGGGGCCCGTCATGACATCGCAGTCCGAGCCGGCGCCGCTCCGCAACAGGCCGCCCCGTAACCCCAGCCAGCTCACCGAGCTGCGTAAACGCGTCGACGAGCTGATGGCGCAGGATCGCCGCAGGCTCGGCCGGCGCCTCGACGGCGTACGCCGGACCAAGCCCGGACCGGCGCTGGACGCCGCCGTGGCGCAGATCACTGCCGCCGTCGTCACCGCCGAGGAGAAGCTCGCCTTGCGGGTCGCCGGGGTGCCCGCGGTGACCTATCCGGCCGAGCTGCCGGTCAGCCAGAAGCGCGACGACATCGCCGACGCGATCCGCGATCACCAGGTGGTGATCGTCGCGGGCGAGACCGGCTCGGGCAAGACCACGCAGATCCCCAAGATCTGTCTTGAGCTGGGCCGCGGCGTGCGCGGGCTGATCGGCCATACCCAGCCGCGGCGGCTGGCCGCGCGTACGGTCGCCGAGCGCATCGCCGAGGAGCTGGCGACCCCGCTGGGCGGTGTCGTCGGCTGGAAGGTGCGGTTCACCGACCACGTCGGCGACCAGACCATGATCAAGTTGATGACCGACGGCATCCTGCTGGCCGAGATCCAGCACGACCGGATGCTCTCGATGTACGACACGCTGATCATCGACGAGGCGCACGAGCGCAGCCTCAACATCGACTTCATCCTCGGCTACCTCAAGCAACTGCTCCCGAGGCGTCCCGACCTCAAGGTGATCATCACTTCGGCGACCATCGACCCGGAGCGCTTCGCCGCGCACTTCTCCACGGCCGTCGTCGGCGGCGATGCCAAGCCCGCGCCGATCGTCGAGGTCTCCGGCCGGACATATCCGGTCGAGGTGCGCTACCGGCCGCTCGTCGTCGAGGGCGACGAAGAGGACGGCGACGAGGAGCGCGACCAGATCCAGGCCATCTCCGACGCGGTCGACGAGCTGGCCATGGAGGCCCCGGGCGACGTGCTGGTGTTCCTCAGCGGCGAGCGGGAGATCCGCGACACCGCCGACATGCTGCGCAAGCGCAACCTCCGGCACACCGAGATCCTGCCGCTGTACGCCAGGCTGTCCACCGCCGAGCAGCACAAGGTCTTCCAGCAGCACACCGGGCGGCGCATCGTGCTCGCCACGAACGTCGCCGAGACGTCGCTGACCGTGCCGGGCATCAAGTACGTGGTCGACCCGGGCACGGCCCGCATCTCCCGCTACAGCAACCGGCTCAAGGTGCAGCGACTGCCCATCGAGGCGGTCTCTCAGGCCTCGGCCAACCAGCGCAAGGGCCGCTGCGGGCGCACCTCGGACGGCATCGCGATCCGCCTGTACGACGAGGCGGACTTCATCGGCCGGCCGGAGTTCACCGAGCCGGAGATCCTGCGTACCAACCTGGCCTCGGTCATCCTGCAGATGATCTCGCTGGGACTCGGCGACATCGCCGCGTTCCCGTTCATCGACCCGCCGGACCGGCGCAACATCGCCGACGGCCTCGACCTGCTGCACGAGCTGGGCGCGCTGGAGGCCCCGGTGCGCGGCGAGCCCGGCAAGCTCACCCCGCTCGGCCGCAAGCTGGCCCAGCTGCCCGTCGACCCGCGCCTGGGCCGCATGGTCCTGGAGGCCGACCGCAACGGCTGCCTGCGCGAGGTGCTGATCATCACGGCGGCGCTGTCCATTCAGGACCCGCGGGAACGCCCCGCGGACAAGCAGCAGGCCGCGGGGGAGAAGCACGCCCGCTTCGCAGACAAGGACAGCGACTTCGTCGCCTTCCTCAACCTGTGGAACTGGATCAAGGAGCAGCAGCAGGAGCTGTCGTCGAACCAGTTCCGGCGCACCTGCAAGACCGACTTCCTGCACTACCTGCGCATCCGCGAGTGGCAGGACCTGGAGTCGCAGCTGCGCCAGGTGGTCAAGGGCATGGGCTTCACGCTCAACACCGTGCCGGCCGACCCGCAGCGTCTGCACCAGTCGCTGCTGGCCGGCCTGCTGTCGCACATCGGCATGTACGACCCGGAGAAGCGGGACTTCATCGGCGCCCGCAACGCGCGGTTCTCGCTGTTCCCGGGCTCGTCGCTGTTCAAGCAGCAATCCAACCGGCAACGCGGAGCGTCGCCTGGGGCACCCAAGTGGGTCATGGCGGCGGAGCTGGTCGAGACCTCGCGGTTGTGGGGCCGCATCGCGGCGAAGATCGAGCCCGAGTGGGCCGAGGGCTTGGCCGAGCACCTGGTGAAGCGGCAGTACAGCGAGCCGCACTGGGAGAAGAAGCAGGCCGCGGTGCTCGCGTACGAGAAGGTGACGCTCTACGGCATCCCCATCGTCGCCAAACGCAAGGTCAACTTCGGCCGGATCGACCCGGCGCTGTCCCGGGAGCTGTTCATCCGGCACGCCCTGGTCGACGGCGACTGGGAGACCCACCACGAGTTCTTCCACGCCAACCGCGACCTGCTGGCCGAGGTGGAAGAGCTGGAGCATCGGGTACGCCGCCGCGACATCCTGGTCGACGACGGCACCCTGTTCGACTTCTACGACGAGCGGCTGCCCGCCGACATCGTCTCCGGCCGCCACTTCGACAGCTGGTGGAAGAAGGCCCGGCACCAGACCCCCGACCTGCTCAGCTTCGAGAAGTCGATGCTGGTCAACGAGGCCGCGGGCGGCGTCGACGAGGACGACTACCCCGACGTGTGGCAGCAGGGTGAGTTCGAGCTGCCGCTGACCTACCAGTTCGAGCCCGGGGCCAACGCCGACGGCGTCACCGTGCACATCCCGCTGCCGCTGCTCAACCAGATCACCCCGGTCGGCTTCGACTGGCAGATCCCGGGCGTACGCGAGGAACTGGCCGTGGCGCTGGTGCGCTCGCTGCCCAAGTCGGTCCGGCGCAACTTCGTGCCCGTGCCCGACTACGTCAAAGAGGCTCTGGCCGGGCAGAAGCCCGACGGGCAGCCGCTGCTCGCACTGCTGGAACGGCAGCTGCGCGCGATGACCGGCGTGGTGGTGGCCCGCGAGGCCTGGGAGCCGGACAAGGTGCCCGACCACCTGCGGATGACCTTCCGGGTCGAGGACGAGCAGGGCAAGACCCTCGCCGAGGGCAAGGATCTGGCCGAGCTCAAGCGCCGGCTGCGGGACAAGGCGCAGGCCGCGGTCGCCGCGGCGGCCGACGACATGGAGCAGCACGGGCTGCGCGCGTGGACCATCGGCCCGCTCGCGAAGGCCGTGGAACGGCAGCGGGGCGGCTACGCGGTCAAGGGCTACCCGGCGCTGGTCGACGAGGGCGACAGCGTAGGCGTCGGGGTCTTCGACAGCCCCGGTGAGCAGTGGAACGCGATGTGGCGCGGCACCCGGCGGCTGGTGCTGCTGGGCGCGCCGCCACCACTGAAGTCGCTGCAGGGCCGGCTGTCCAACCAGGCGAAGCTGGCGCTGAGCCGCAACCCGCACGGCAGCGTCGCGAAGCTGCTCGACGACGTGGTCACCACCGCCGTCGACAAGGTGATCATCGAGGCGGGCGGCCCGGCCTGGGACGCCGACACGTTCGCGGCGCTGGTCCTGAGGGCGCGGGCCGACATGCCCGACACGATGTACGAGATCCTGCAGCAGCTGGAACCGATCCTGTCGCTGGCGTACGACATCGACCGGCAGCTCAAGTCGATCACCAATGTGCTGCTGGTGCGGTCGGTGGCCGACATCCGGGCCCAGCTCACCGGGTTGGTCTACCCCGGGTTCGTGGCCGCGACCGGGCTGCGCAGGCTGCCCGACCTGGTGCGCTACCTGCGCGCCGTCGAGCAGCGGCTGGCCAAGCTGCCCGAGTCGCCGCAGCGCGACCGGGAGCGGCTGCTGCTGATCGAGGACGTCCAGCAGGAGTACACCGACGCCCGTGCCGCGGTCCGGCCCGGTGCGCCCGGCTGGGACACCCTGGCCGAGGTCCGCTGGATGATCGAGGAGCTGCGGGTCAGCTACTTCGCCCAGTCGCTCGGCACGCCGTATCCGGTCTCCGACAAGCGCATCTACCGCGCCCTGGCGACCCTGCCCGCCTGACGCCGACCGCCCGCGCCGGGCGGACGTCTGACGAGGCGGCCCACGACTGCCGTGCACTGGCTACCGCACGGCAGTCGTGGGCCGCGTGCGTCAGTCCTTCTCCAGCTTGATCGTCTGCTGGTCGTCAGGCGGCGTCAGCATGACCGTCGACTCCTCGGGCAGCGGCGGCGGCGCCGCGGTGTGCGAGACCGCCGGCGCGGTCGGGGCAGGTGGCGTGGCCGAACGCTGCGGCGGGACCGCGGGCTGTGCCACCGGGGGAGCAGCCGGAGGCGTCGGCTGGGTGGTGGCCTGCGCGGCAACCGCGGGCTGGGTCGACGCGGCGGCGACGGCCGACTCGGTCGCCGGGGTGCGGCGCGGCAGCGGCGGGGCCGCGCCGGGCGGGGCGGTCGCGCCGGGCGCGGCCTTCGGCTTGGCCGCCTTCGGCGGTGCCGCCTGCGGAGGCGCGACCGGGGCGGGCGGCACGTTCACCGTCGGGACGCCCTGCGGCGTGGCACGCGGGTAGTGCAGCGACGGCGGCGGCACGTCGGGCAGGCCGGTGTAACCCGTCTCGCCGGGCACGCTGGTGAACGCCCGGGTCTGGTCCGCGGGCACGGCGGGACGGCCCTGCTGCAGCGGGTACGCCTGCAGCGCGACGGTCTCGTCGGCCAGCCGCTCGTGCTTGCGCCAGCGGCGCGGGCTCACCACCGTGGCCAGCAGCGGCACCGCCAGCACCAGGCCGAGGCCGGACTGGCCGACCGCGCCGCCCATGTGCACGTCGAGCATCGCGAACGTCTTGGCATAGGACTGCGGCCAGCCCGCGGCCCAGGCGCTCATGCCGAGCATGCCCAGCCCGGCCAGGAACGGGCCGACCGGGGACAGCCGGACCATGGTGAGGATCGCGTAGAGGATGCTCGCCAGCAGCAGCGCGCCCGCGGCGACGGCGGCGTCGACGACCGCGGACGGCGCACCGCCGGACACCCACATGGTCTGGAAGGCGCTGAGTCCGGTGCCGGTCAGCAAGAAGATCGCTGGGGCGAACACGAGCGCGAGCAGAAACGATCCAATGTGGCGCATCCATGCCTCCGGGGTCAGACCTTGGTTGGCGCGCTCCAGGATGGCGCATCGACGCCGCTGGCGTCTGCCGGGGTCCGCAAGTCGGCGAAGCCGTTGAACGAGTCGCGGTCTGCCAGCGTGTTCTCGTGCCGGTCGGCGGCGGACGGGGCGAGCATCTCCGGCCACGTCGGCTCGGTCGCCTCCGGCCGCGGCCAGCTGCGCCAGCGCTGCAGGCTCGCTGCCGCGATCAGCAGCATCCCCCCGATCAACCCCAGCACGCCGGTGGACACCGGGCTCAGCGGGACGACGAGGGTGCCGGAGACCTCGACCAGGTCGGGCAGCACCTGCTTGGCGGCTTCGGGTCGGGCGATGAGGAAGGCGGTCGCGCCGACGTAGCTCAACGCCACGAACAGCGGACCCGCGGGCGACACCCGCAGGCTGCCGACCAGGCCGAACAGCAGGCCGACGGCGGCGAACAGCACCAGCCCCAGCCACAGTGGACGAGTGCCGCCGACCTGCGCGGCGTCGAACATGACGGCCTGTCCGTAAGCGACGGCGAACCAGGCCAGGGGCGTGATCACAATTCCGGCGAGAAGGCTCCATACATGACGCATGTGGCGCTACCTTACTGAAATCCTGCCGTGCGTCAACCGTTCGGTGGAGGGGCGTACGGTGAACGGCGTGATCGACACTCCGCCGCCCGGCCACCCGACCGCGTTCTCGCGGGTCACGCTGAGCCGCATCATGACGAACCAGGACGTCAACCTGTACGGGACCGTGCACGGTGGCGTGATCATGAAATTCGTGGACGACGCGGCGGGCGCCGCCGCGGCCCGGCACTGCGGGTTCAACGCGGTGACGGTCGCCATCGACGAGATCACGCTCATGGTGCCGGTCAAGGTCGGTGACCTGGTGCACGCCAAGGCCCAGGTCAACTGGACCGGCAAGACCTCGCTGGAGATCGGCGTGACGGTGCTCGCCGAACGCTGGAACGAGGCCGACCGCGAGCCCGTCAACGTGGCCACGGCATACCTGGTTTTCGTGGGGGTCGACGCCGAGGGCAACCCGCGCGCGGTGCCGCCGGTGCTCCCGGAGAGTCCCGACGACGTACGCCGCTTCCACGAGGCCGAGATCCGCCGCGAGCACCGCCTCGCCCGCCGGCAGGCCATCGACAAGCACCGCGCCGACGGCGCCTGAGCATCGACCGGGTGGCGGCCCGGACCATGGACCGCCGCCCGGTGGTGTGCCCGGACCCAGCGCGGGGACGGCGGGCCAGGTCGGAGAATGATCCGTCGTGCCATGCGGCAGGATGCCAGCAGCGGGTACGACGAGGTATCGCGGGAGAGGATCATGATGACCGAAGCGCTGTGGACCCCACCGGCCGACATCAGGCAGCACTCCCGCATCGGCGACTACCTGGGCTGGCTGGCGCGCGAACGCGGGCTGACCTTCGGATCGTACGACGAGCTGTGGCGCTGGAGCACCACCGACCTGGCCGGCTTCTGGTCCTCGATCTGGGACTACTTCGAGGTCATCGCCCATGACCAGCCCACCGATGTGTTGGCCGCCGCCACCATGCCGGGCGCGGACTGGTTCCCCGGCGCGACGCTGAACTACGCCGAGCACGTGCTGCGCATGCCGGGCGTCGGCGACGACGAGCCGATGGTGCTGGGCTACTCGCAGACCCGCGAACCGGTCATCCTCACCGCCGCACAGCTGCGCGAGCAGGTCCGCCGGGCGCGGGCCGGGCTGCGCCGGCTCGGCGTCGGCGAGGGCGACCGGGTGGCGGCATACCTGCCGAACATCCCGGAGACCGTGGTGCTGATGCTGGCCACGGCGAGCCTCGGCGCGATCTTCTCGTCCTGCGCGCCCGAGTTCGGCACCCGCAGCGTCACCGACCGCTGGCAGCAGATCTCGCCGAAGGTCCTGGTCGCGGTCGACGGCTACCGCTACGGCGAGAAGCTCATCGACCGGCAGGGCGAGGTCGCGGCCATCCAGGCGGCGCTGCCGTCGCTGGTGCACACCGTGCTGCTGCCGTACACCCAGGGGCATGTCGGCCTCGGCGAGCTGGCCGCCGACACCGCCGAGCCGCTGGAGTTCACCCCGGTCCCGTTCGCCCAGCCGCTGTACGTCCTCTACTCCTCCGGCACCACCGGCCTGCCCAAGCCGATCGTGCACGGCCACGGCGGCATCCTGCTGGAGCACCTGAAGATGCTCGCCCTGCACCACGACCTGGGGCCGGGCGACCGCTACTTCTGGTTCTCCACCACCGGCTGGATGATGTGGAACTACCTGGTCTCCGGCCCGGCCGTCGGCGCGGCGATCGTGCTGTTCGACGGCAACCCGGCCGCCCCCGACCTCGGCGCGCTGTGGCGGCTGGCCGAGGAGGCGGGCATGACCTACTTCGGCACCTCCGCGCCCTACCTGCTGGCCTGCCGCAAGGAGGGCATCGTGCCGCGGGAGATCGCGGACCTGTCCAGGCTGCGCGGGCTGGGCTCGACGGGCGCGCCGCTGCCGCCTGAGGGCTATGTCTGGGTGTACGAGAACGTCAAGCCCGACCTGCTGCTGATCTCGCTGTCCGGTGGCACCGACGTGTGCACCGGATTCGTCGGCGGCACCCCGCTCAACCCGGTCTACCCCGGTGAGATCTCGGCCCGTGCGCTCGGCGCGAAGGTCGAGGCGTACGACCCGGCCGGCCACCCGCTCGACAACGCGCTCGGCGAGCTGGTCATCAGCGCGCCGATGCCGAGCATGCCGGTCGCCTTCTGGGGCGACACCGACGGCTCCCGCTACCGCGAGGCCTACTTCGACGTCTTCCCCGGCGTGTGGCGGCACGGCGACTGGATCACCATCACCGACCGCGGCACCTGCGTCATCACCGGCCGCTCCGACGCGACCCTGAACCGCGGCGGCGTACGCCTCGGCACCGCCGAGTTCTACTCGGTCGTCGAGGGCATGGCCGAGGTCGCCGACTCGGTCGTGGTCCACCTGGAGGACGACGAGGGCGGCGCGGGCGAGCTGCTGCTGTTCGTGGTGCTGCAGCCCGGCCTGGACCTCGACGACCCGCTCAAGTCCAAGATCGCTCGCGAGCTGCGCACCGCACTGTCCCCCCGCCACATCCCGGACGTGATCTACCAGGTGGGCGCGGTCCCGCGCACCCTGTCCGGCAAGAAGCTCGAAGTCCCGGTCAAGCGCATCCTCACCGGCACCCCCGTCGAGTCCGCCGCCGCCAAGGGCGCGCTGGCCAACCCCGAATCCCTCCTCGCCTTCGAACACCTCGCCAAGTCCCGCTGACCAGGTCCGTCCGTCGCACCCTTCCTATAGACGCTGGCGTCTATAGGAAGGCAGGCCGAGCGGTCAGGGGATGAGGCGGGCGTGTTCGGTGGCGGCGCGGGTGTCGAGGATGCCGGGGGCGGTGCGGTAGGAGAGGACCAGGGAGGCGCCGGCGGCGATCGGGGCGGTCAGCCAGTCCAAGGGGCGCGGGTGCGCCCCGATGTCGATCAGCACCCGGTCACCCTTGGCGATCTCCAGCTCCTTAGCGCGGGCGAGTGACCGCTCGGCCAGCTCGGCGTGGGTGATCGAACCGCCGCCGGGCAGCCCCACGAGCGACGGAGCGCCGGGGTCGGCGGCCGGCCCGCCGTAGAAGTCGCCGTGGGCGCGGGCCGAGCTGACCCAGTCCGACACGCCCGACGGCAGGCCGCGCAGCGGCAGCGCGAACGGGTGCAGGCTGACCGCGTACGTGTCGGGCGCGGCCGGGGCGGCCTCGGGCTCGACGAAGGCGACGTCGGCCTGCTCGTCCGCGCTGTGCGACACGGCCAGACCGGCCGTCCAGCAGGCCAGCATGATCGAGGCGGTCTGCCAGTGCGGGGGCAGCGCGATCGAGGCGACGCTGCCGGGGCCGAGCTCGCATCCGTCGACGAGCAGGTTCGCGGTCTTGGACACCCAGTTGGCCAGGGTCGCGCCGGAGAGCTCGGTGCGTTCACCCGTCCCGTCGTCGTACCAGGTGAGGAGGGGCTTGGCCGGGTCGGCGGCGACCGTCGCGGCGAAGAGCTGACCGATAGTGGACACGTGGTCAGGCTACCGACACTGCCGCGTCGTGGACCTTGCCATGGGGCATGTCGGGCGTAGTCTGAAGCGTGACTGCTGTGAAACAGCGCACAGTCTCACAACCGCAGAGCGGCGGTCGGCTGGGCTGCGCTGCACACCCCCACAAGGAGTGTTCACCGTGACGATCGCTCGCTCTCCCCGGGTGCTTGTCGACGCCACCAGCGTCCCCGCTGATCGCGGCGGCGTGGGTAGGTATCTCGACGGCCTGCTCGGCGCGCTCGCCGACCATTCGGACATCGACCTGGTCGTGGTCTCCCAGCGGACCGACCAGGAGCGCTACGCCCGCACCCTGCCGCACGCGCAGGTCGTCGCCGCGCCCGCCGCGGTGGCGCACCGCCCGGCCCGGCTCGCCTGGGAGCAGACCGGGCTGCCGCTGCTCGCCCAGCAGGTGGGCGCGCAGGTGCTGCACTCGCCGTTCTACACCTGCCCGCTGCGGGCCAGCTGCCCGGTGACGGTGACCGTGCACGACGCGACGTTCTTCACCGAGCCGGAGCACTACGACAAGTCGCGCGGCACCTTCTTCCGGTCCGCGATCAAGACCTCGCTGCGCCGGGCCGAGCGGGTCATCGTGCCCAGCAAGGCCACCCGCGACGAGCTGATCCGGCTGCTCGACGCCGACCCGACCCGGATCGACGTGGCCTACCACGGTGTCGACCACACCGCCTTCCACGTGCCCGGGGCCGAGGAGAAGGCCCGGGTGCGGGCCCGGCTCGGGCTCGGCGACCAGACGTACATCGCCTTCCTGGGCGCGAAGGAGCCCCGCAAGAACGTCCCGAACCTGGTCCGGGGCTGGATGGCGGCGGTGCGCGACCGGGTCGACCCGCCCGCGCTGGTGCTGGCCGGGGGTCAGGGCCACGACGACGAGATCGACCGGGTGGCCGCCGAGGTGCCCGCGCACCTGCGGCTGCTGCGCCCGGGCTATCTGCGGTACGCCGACCTGCCGGGCTTCCTCGGTGGCGCGGTGCTGTGCGCGTACCCGAGCCACGGAGAGGGCTTCGGCCTGCCGATCCTGGAAGCGATGGCCTGCGGCGCGCCGGTGCTGACCACGCCGCGGCTGTCGCTGCCCGAGGTCGGCGGTGACGCGGTCGCCTACACCGGCCAGGACGCCGACCACATCGCCAAGGACCTCGCCATCCTGCTCGACGACGAGGCGCGCCGGTCCGCGCTGGCCGCGGCCGGCCTGGCCCGGGCGAAGGAGTTCAGCTGGAGTTCCAGCGCCGACGCGCATGTGACCGCCTGGCAGCGGTCCATCCGGCACCAGCGCTGACCAGGACGGCACCCCGCTCACTAGCACACAATTGTGGCTTGTGTCACGGGCGGGGTGCACATGCCGTTGGTACCCGTCAGGCAGAATGGCCGGATGCTGCACGCCGTTATTCCCGCAGGTGGAAGTGGAACCCGTCTCTGGCCGCTGTCGCGCGCCAAGAACCCGAAGTTCCTGCACCCCCTGACCGGCACCGCTGAGACCCTCATCCAGGCGACCGTGGCCCGGCTCGCCCCGGTGGCGGCGCTCGGCGACACGTACGTGGTGACGGGCGTCGCCCACGCGCCCGGGATCGCGCGGCAGCTGCCCGACCTGCCCGACGCCAACATCCTCATCGAGCCGAGCCCGCGCGACTCCTGCGCCGCCATCGGCCTGGCCGCCGCGGTCATCGCCCAGCGTGACCCCGAGGCCGTGATGGGCTCGTTCGCCGCCGACCACCTGGTCCGCGACGGCGAGCGCTTCGTCGAGGTGCTGCGCGAGGCCGAGGCCGGCGCCCGCCGCGGCCTGCTGATGACCGTCGGCATCACCCCCACCCACCCCGAGACCGGATACGGCTACCTGGAGTGCGGCCCGACCATCGAGGGCCCGATCCGCGCCGTCGACCAGTTCAAGGAGAAGCCCTCCCTGGACGTGGCGACGGAGTACGTGCAGTCCGGCCGCTACCTGTGGAACGCCAGCATGTTCGTGTGGCGGGTCGACGTCTTCCTCAAGGAGCTGCACCGCCAGCAGCCCGAGCTGCACGACAGGCTGATCCTCATCGCCGCGGCCTGGGACACCGACGACCGCGACCGGGTGCTCGGCGAGATCTGGCCGACCCTGCCCAAGATCTCCGTCGACTACGCGGTGATGGAGGGCGCGGCCGCGGCCGGGCTCGTCGCGACCGTGCCCGGCGACTTCGGCTGGAACGACGTCGGTGACTTCCACACCCTCGGTGACGTGCTGCCCGCTGACGACGCCGACAACGTGATCGTGGGCGACAGCGCCACGCTCGACGGCGGCAAGCCCGAAGTGCTGCTGCACGACACCACCGGCACCGTGGTCGTGCCGCAGTCGGGCCGGCTCGTCGCGGTGCTCGGCATGCACGACGTGATCGTGGTCGACACCCCGGACGCGATGCTGGTCTGCCCGCGCGACCGGGCCCAGGACGTCAAGAAGCTCGTCGACGAGCTCAAGGAGCGCGGCGACAGCCGGATCTGAGACGGCGGAGGGCTCGCCCGGACTGCCTAAGCTGATCTCCATGCGACTGGTGGAGCTGTCCGCGGCGGGCAACGAGGCGAGCGACCTGCTGCCCGTACACAACGAAGATCTTCTCGCGGAACTCGGCGCGCGCCGGGCCTACTGGACCGTCCTCGACGAGGGGCCGGTCGAGCAGTGCCTGGCGCTGCTCGTCGAGCAGCACGACGGCGGCTGGCGGGCCGAGCACGTCAAAGCGACCGCAGGCGACCACCAGGGGCGCACCGAAGACGCCGAGGCGCTCGCCCGGCTCGACGGCTGGGTCTACGTGCTGGGCTCCCACTTCGGCTCCAAAGCCGGCCCGCTGCAGCCCAAGCGCGCCTTCGTGGCCCGCTTCCGTGAGTCCGCGAGGCCGCAACTCCAGATCATCAGGCATCGGTTCGCCCTGCACCGCGCCGTCAACGACGCCCTGGCCGCGCTGGCGGCCATCGGGCACCCCGCCGCCCCCGAACCCGTCCGCGACGTGGTACATGCCGGCTTCGTCGCCGAGGCCGTACGCCGCGGCACCGCCAAGGGCAAGCGCTGGACCAGCCAGCTCGCGCCCGGCGACCACCCGGTCAACATCGAGGGAGCCGCGTTCACCGCCCGCGGCACACTGCTGGCCGGGCTCCGCTGGCCGGTCACCGCGCTCGGCGAGCCGATCCTCGTCGAACTCACCGGCGTGCCCGGCCTGTTCAGCGGAGCGGAAACCCTCGGCGTGGCCGGGGTCTACGCGCTCACCGGCATCGGCCCGGGGCCCCTCGGCGTACGCGCGCTCGCGGCCCGCGACGACGGGGCCTTCGACGTCGTCGTCGGCTCGATCGACGCCCTCGACAAGGGCTCCATCCTGCTGGAGCAGCACCCCGACGCCCGCGACGCCACCTGCCGGCACCTGCGCTTCGAACTGCCGGACGGCACCGGCCCGGCGCTCGTGTCCCCGGACCTGATCGCCGACCTGGCACCGCTGCACCACGTCGAAGGCGTCTCCGAACGCGACGGCGCCCCCGTGTACGTGGCCGACGAGGACCACCGCATCGCATTATGGCTTTGAACTGGGGTTCCCAAGCCTCGTCCCGCGTACGGAGCGGCCGGTCGGCCTGCCCCCCGGCAAACCGACCAGCCGCTACCGCATCGCCCCGTACGCCCCCGTACGGCCGAGTTTCGCGCCTCCAGAAGGCGCGGCCTCGGTTCCCCAGGCTGCGCCAAGGATCATCCACCGAACGGTGAAGGGTCTACGTCTTTCGGTTGTGACTTAAAGACCCAGGTCACCTCGGCCGGTAGAGTCAGCGCCGACCCCTAGCCCGGAGAGGCCATGCTGCGTATCCACTTCTCCAGCGCCGACCTCGTCCGCACTCGGATCTCGTCGACACCGGACCCGATGTGGGAACTCGCGCTCAGCATCCACCTGCTGCGATACCGCGGCACCGATCCGCTGCTGGGCGGCTGGAAGAACCGCATGATCGCCGACCTGAAGCCGGGCGGGGTTCTCCGCGACCAGGTCAGCCTGCTGCTCGCGCTCAACCCGCCCGTCGGCTACTTCCCCGACTTCCTCACCCCGCCCGAAGCCGCCACCGGCTTCGCGCCCGGACTCGAAGCCGTGCTGTCCACTCCCAAGGACCGGCTGCGCAAAGAGATCAACGCCCTGGGCGACGCGCAAGGATCCCTCTCGGGCAACGTCGACGACGTCGGCGTCGGATCCACCCGGGCACTGGGTGAGCTCGGCACCGCCATCAGCCGCTATCACGAGACGGCCATCGCGCCCATGTGGGACCGCGTACGCACCGCCGTCGACGCCGACCGTGGCCTGCGCGCCCGCACCATGCTCGACTCCGGCACCGAAGGCCTGCTCAACACCATTCACCCGACGGTACGGTTCGACGGCAGCGTCCTGGAAATCTCCGAATACCCGTCGGACCGGGACGTGTACCTCGAAGGGCGCGGACTGCAGCTCGTCCCGTCCTACTTCAAGACTCCCAGCAAGCCCGTCTGCCTGTTCGACCCCGACCTCCCACCGGTGCTGGTCTACTCGGTCCACCACGAGGCACGAGCCGCGGTCGTACGCAGCCAGGAGGCGCTCGCGGCGCTGCTCGGGCGTACGCGGGCGGCGGTCGTCGATCTGGTGGCCGACGGGAGCACGACGACGGAGATCGCGCGGCGGCTCGAGGTGTCCCCGGCGGCAGCCAGCCAGCACGTGGCGGTGCTGCGCGAAGCCGGGCTGGTGCACAGCCTCCGCGACCGCAACACGGTCCTGCACACCCTCACCCCCCTCGGCCACGCGATGCTCGCCGGCCGCTCACCCACGCCGACGTGACCTGAAAGCCAGCACCAGCACTCCGCCGACGGCAATGGCAGCGAGCACCCACACCCACGGATGAGAGCCGTCTGGTGAAGGCCCTGCAGGCGAGGCGGTAGCCGATGGTTCAACAGCCGAGGGCGATGCGTCTGCAGTCAGCGCTCCCATCAGGTTGAGGACGCCAAACCCGTACTGGGGGTCTCTACCTGGATAGCCTTTGTCTACAGCGGTCGAGGTAAGACGATCCGCCACCCCGGCAGCAGAAAGTTCCGGAAACTTCGCCCGGATCAGGGCCGCGGCACCGGCGACGATCGCCGTCGCTCCGGATGTGCCGCTGCCTATCGACCACCGATGGTCGAGCCCCGCGCTGGTGATTCCATCAGCAGGTGCAGCGACGGAGATGGCGTGGCCCGTCACTGAAGAGGTCGAGAGTTCGCCGTCTTTGCCCACGCCACCGACCGCGATGACACCGGGAAATGCAGCCGGGTAAACCACATCTCGATCTTCTGGTCGGTTTCCGGCCGCCGCAACCACTACTACGTTCTGCCGGATCGCCTCTTCGATCGCGAGTCGGACTGCTGGATCCGCAGTGCCGCTGCCCATGGAGATCGATATAACGTCGGCCCCGTGCTCTACCGCCCAGCGGACGCTGTCTGCTGTTACGCGACCAGTGCCGGGTTTGGTGAACACTCGAACCGGCAGGATCTTCGCTCCCGGTGCGATTCCGCGCACCCGTCCATGACCTGCGACGATGGCGGCCATGCCTGTGCCATGACCGGACACGTCGAGATGTCCGGTCCCTTTGCCATCCGCCGTGAAGTCGACACCGGGAAGGACCGAGCCGAGCAAGTCCGGGTGGGTGGCATCGACACCTGAGTCGATCACAGCGACTGTGATGCCGCTGCCTGTGCTCAGCTCTTGGGCTTGAGAAGTACGGAGAAACGTGTGAAACCATTGGCCGTCTGAGATCTCGTCTGCGGCCTGGGAGGGAAGGGGTATCCATATCGCCATCGCGGCCACCGCCATCGCGGAGGCTGCTCGGACAGACCACGAGAAGCGGATCACGACGACGTTGCTCCTCTGCGGATCGTGATGATCGGCATCTGCTCCCGCGCCTCAGTAGTACGCCATGGCATGGCTGTCTGGGTGAACCATTCTCTGAACTGTGTCTCTATCTCCTCCTGCGTCGGCTCGGCAGCAGACGTTGAATGCTCCGGGCCGATAACCGGTGGAACACCTCGGGTCACCTCCCACCGTGTATCCGCGCCACGGCGGCCAGACTGGCTGCCGTCGCGGGACGCAACTTGCCCAGGAACGCCCATAGGCATCGGCATCATGCCGGGTGATGCAACCGCGTTACCTCTGGCCGAAGAAACCACCGCTGCCGAGTTCGACCCCGGCGGCGGGAGCGCTACGACATAGCCGTTCCTGCCAACGCCCGGTCCTGGGAGCACATAACCTCCCCCGTACGGTGCGTACGGGTTACCTGGTGCAATTGGCAACATGGAAACTGGCTGCCCAGGCGTTGCCGGCGCCGGCGGAGTCGCGCTTTGCAGTTCAGGGCCGTTCCCAACAGGCGTGGTGACCAAGGGCGGATAGCCCGGCAGCGAAGGGATTGTTATCGGGCCCCGTGCGGGTCGGCTGCTGCTGACCGTTGTCTTCGGCGATGGCACAGGATCCGGATCGCGTTCCTTTTCCGGACCGGGCTCCTCTATCGGTTTGCGCAGATCCTTCGGGGCTTCGGACGGAAGTAGGGGCATGGTGATCTGAGCACGGTGATCACGGATGGCTCGTTCGGTGGCCGTCATGGTCTGTTCCGTGACGTAACTGAGCCTCGCCGCCTCGCGGTCCCACCACTCGGGTCCACCTTCATGCGTGGTCAGCTCCCACTGCTTGACGATTTCGTGCACCTCGCGCTTGGCGTTCGCCGTGACGGTCATGATGCCGTCGATGGCGAGAGCGTTCTGAATCGCCGTTCCGCTGTCTGCTCGCATGCTGGCAATCAGCACATCAAGACGATTGAGCGCGAGACTGGCGGCCGTGCTCTGGTCCGCTGGCCACATCTGAGCGAGCGCGTCCCTGTACCCAGCCAGTTTGTCTGCCTGCGCTGTCAGCAGGCTTGCCAGCGCTCGAAGTCCCTTAACCTGTTCCCAGCCGAGTTCATCGTCCTCGTGGCGAAGCATGTCCCATACACGTGGGGGATCGGCCGCAATCCAGTTCGTCTGCCCATGAGTTGGCCAGAGGACCAGGGCATCTTGGGGTTTTGCGACGTAGCCGCCTTCGTCGCGGAGCATGCCGACCGGCCCGGTATTCATGGCAGCATCCCGCGCAACGGAGCCGAGGGCCGCTGCTGGATACGTGCGGCGTTCTCCAACTGTGTGATCGCCCTATTTAGTTCCGCTTCGATCTCGGTGATCCGGGCGGCTGCCCTAGCATCCGCGTCGGCATAGTTTTCGACGATACGTTCGAGCGCGATCGTCAGACTTTCGGCAATCCGCAGTTGGTACTCGGCATTCTCATGATGCCGGTTGAGCACGTCGGTAACCGAAGACCGTGCCGCCAGCCCCTCGGCACACTCCAATGCCATGCAAAAGCGTGCTCCCCAGCCCATCTGTCGCTTGGCTGTGGTTAGTCCCGGCCGTAGGGCCTCGTCCGTGTCGCGGCGTAGGTCAGTGCGGATTTCGCGCAGCCCGGCAAGGTCGACCGTGATCTGTGCAGGCATGCGTCGTTCAGGCATGCTTCCCTCCCCAAAGAAGCGCGCTGTGGAAGCGTCCCCGGCATCAGTCGATCCACACCCGCCGGGTTCACGCCTGCGGGCAGGGTAACGGATTGACCACGCTGAGCGCAGCCCTTACCGAACCACCTGTGGATAACTCAGCGAGCCCTGTGGATCACGCCTGGCCGAGCGCCTCCGCCCGCCCCTGCTCCCGCGCTTCCGCGGTGCCCAGCGAGAACAGGTCGTGCTCCGCGTCGCGAACCAGCGTCGGCACGACGCCACTGCTGTCCCGCGTGGAGGTGAGCAGCCCGCGTACGACCGCGACCGGCACCCGATCCACTTTGCCCTTCACCAACTCCGCGGCTGCCGCCAGCTCGTCCACGACCGCCATCTGCGTGATCTGCAGCTCGTTGCCGTACGGATCGGTCTCCCCGCGGTGGTCCCGCAGCGGCTCGATCCCCGCACACCCGAGGGCCACGTCGGTCAGCCCGTTGCGCCAGGGCCGCCCCATGGTGTCGCTGACGATGACGGCGACGTCGAGCCCGTACCTCTCGCGCAGCGCCTCGCGCAGCGCTCGGGCGGACGCGTCGGGGTCGACGGGCAGCAGCACGAGCTGAGACCGGTCCACGTTCGAGTTGTCGATGCCGGCGGAGGCCATCACGAACCCGTGGTGGGTCTGCACGATCCGGGTATGCCCCCGGGTGGCCACCGGCCGGGCGGTCTGCGAGCGCAGCACCTGCTCCCGAGCGGCTTCCCGCTCGGGTCCCCCGACGGGCACCGACGCCAGCGCACCCTCCGACTTCGACACGATCTTGCTGGTGACGACGAGGATGTCGCCGTCGGCGAGCCAGGGTGCCGCGCCGACGATGAGTTTGGCGAGGTCGTCGCCGGGCTGCACGTCCGGGATGCCCCGGACCGCGTGCACGCTGAAGCCGTCGATCATGCTCGTCCTCCGAGCTTCAGGGCGGCGCGGACCATGGCGGCCGTGGCGTCGTCGTCGGTCATCCACAGGGGTACGGCAGCCACGCGTACGCCGGGGACGTCGGTGGCGGCGTCGGTGGCGTCAACGAGCCAGCCGTCGAGCACGCCGCCGTCGGTGCGGGCGCCGTAGAGGCCGCCGACGCCCTCGGCGGTGCAGGCGACGTTCACGGCGGACAGGCACTTGTCGGCCATGCCGCGTACGGGGCTGCCGCCGATGATGGGGGAGACGCCGACGACGGGGGCGGGGCCGCTGACGAGGGCGTCGCGCAGGGCGCTGACGGCCAGCACGGGCGCGATGGACACGACGGGGTTGCTCGGGGCGAGCAGCACGATGTCGGCGGCCTGGAGCGCGTCGAGCACGCCTGCCGCGGGTTTGGCGGTGTCGGCGCCGACGAAGCGGAACTGTTTGGCGGGCAGCGCGGCGCGGTGGCGTACCCACCATTCCTGGAAGTGGATCGCCTGGTCGCCGCTGCCGTCCTCGGCCGCGACCACGACGTGGGTTTCGAGGCGGTCGTCGGTGGCGGGCAGCATGGTGATGCCGGGCTGCCAGCGGTCGCAGAGCGCGGCGACGACGGCGGACAGCGGGTAGCCGGCGTTGAGCATGCGGGTGCGCACCAGGTGGGTGGCGATGTCGCGGTCGCCGAGGCCGAACCAGGTGGGCTCGGCGCCGTACTTGGCCAGCTCCTCCTTGACGGTCCAGGTCTCGCCGGCGCGGCCCCAGCCGCGTTCGGGGTCGATGCCGCCGCCCAGGGTGTACATGACCGAGTCGAGGTCGGGGGTGATGCGCAGCCCGTGCATCCACACGTCGTCGCCCACGTTGACGACGGCGGTCACCTCGTCGCCGGTGGCGCGGGCGTGGGCCCGCACTCCGGCCAGGAAACGCGCGCCGCCGATGCCACCTGCCAGCACCACGATCCGCATGTCGACATCCTCCCGCACCGCGGCCGGACGCCGGGGCCAGGGTCGTAGGCTGGCGACCATGTCCAGCGAGGTCGTAGCGCAGCCGGTGGTCAGTTCCGCGGAGATCGGCCGCGCGCTCAAGCGCGCGGCGGCGGGGAAGGCGTTGGCCGCGGCCGAGGCGACGGCCCTGCTCAGCGCCTCGGGGGCGGCGTTCGACGAGCTGCTCGCGCTGGCTTCGGCGGTACGCGATGCGGGGTTGCGCGACGCCGGGCGGCCCGGCGTGATCACGTTCTCGAAGAAGGTGTTCATCCCGCTGACGCGGCTGTGCCGTGACCGATGCCACTACTGCACGTTCGCGACGGTGCCGCACCGGCTGCCTGCGGCCTACCTGGACCGGGACGAGGTGCTGGCGATCGCCCGGGAGGGCGCGGCGCTGGGCTGCAAGGAGGCGCTGTTCACGCTGGGCGACCGGCCGGAGGAGCGGTGGCCGGCGGCGCAGCAGTGGCTGACCGAGCGGGGGTACGGGTCCACGATCGACTACCTGCGTTCGGTGGCGATCGCGGTGCTGGAGGAGACGGGCCTGCTGCCGCACCTGAACCCGGGTGTCATGAGCTGGGCGGATCTGCAGCGGCTGCGGCCGGTGGCGCCGAGCATGGGCATGATGCTGGAGACGACCGCGACGCGGCTGTGGTCGGAGCCGGGCGGGCCGCACTACGGCTCGCCGGACAAGGAGCCGGCGGTGCGGTTGCGGGTGCTGGCCGACGCGGGCCGGGTGGGTGTGCCGTTCACCACGGGCATCCTGATCGGCATCGGCGAGACGCATGCGGAGCGGGTCGACGCGATCTTCGAGATGCGCCGCAGCGCCCGCGAGTTCGGGCACCTGCAGGAGATCATCGTGCAGAACTTCCGGGCCAAGCCGGACACCGCGATGCGCTCCACTCCCGACGCGTCCGTGCTGGACCTGGCGGCCACGGTCGCGGTGACGCGGCTGCTGATGGGGCCGGGCATGCGTGTCCAGGCCCCGCCGAACCTGATCGACGCGTCGTTCGAGCTGCTGGTCAAGGCCGGGATCGACGACTGGGGCGGTGTCTCGCCACTGACCCCGGACCACGTGAACCCTGAGCGGCCCTGGCCGCACCTGGCCGAACTCGCGGAGCTGACCAGGGCGGCCGGGTTCGAGCTGCGCGAGCGGCTCACGGTGTATCCGAACTACGTGCGCGGCGGCGACCGCTGGCTCGACCCGCGCCTGCAGCCGCACGTGCGCGCGCTGGCCGAGGAGTCGGGCCTGGCCGTGGCGGACGCGCCGGTGGTCGGCCGTCCGTGGCAGGAACCCGAGGTCGAGGGTGGTGTCGGCCGCGTCGAGCTCCACCGCGAGATCGACGCTGAGGGGCGCACCGGCGACCGCCGCGGCGATTTCGACACGATCTACGGGGACTGGACCGCTGTCGGCGAGGCGGCCGTGGACGCGGGCCCGGCGGCGGGCGACGCGGCCGCGGTGGCCCTGGCGGCCGGCTCCGCGATCGGCTTGGGCGCCGTCTCAGCTGGTCTGCGGATCGCGCGGGAGAACCCGGCGTCGCTGCTGGAGCCGGTGCACGAGGAGGCGGCCCTGGCCCTGCTGCACGCCGACGGCGCGGCGCTGGACGAGCTGTGCCGCATTGCCGACGACGTACGCCGGGACACCGTCGGTGACGACGTCACCTATGTGGTCAATCGCAACATCAACTTTTCGAACGTGTGTTACGTGGGCTGCCGGTTCTGCGCGTTCGCGCAGCGTGAGCGGGATGCCGACGCGTACCGGCTGAGTGTGGAGCAGGTCGCGGACCGGGCCGAAGAGGCCTGGGCGGACGGCGCGACCGAGATCTGCGTGCAGGGCGGCATCGACCCGCAGCTGCCCGTCTCGGTGTACCCGGACCTGGTCCGCGCGGTGAAGGCGCGGGTGCCGGGCATGCACGTGCACGCGTTCTCTCCGATGGAGATCGTCACCGCCGCCGCGAAGGCCGGGGTGTCCGTCGAGGACTGGTTGACCCGGCTGCGCGACGCGGGCCTGGACACCATTCCGGGCACCGCCGCGGAGATCCTCGACGACGAGGTGCGCTGGGTGCTGACCAAGGGCAAGCTGCCCACCTCGGCCTGGGTGGAGACCGTCGAGACGGCGCACCGGCTGGGCATCCGGTCCAGCTCCACGATGATGTACGGCCACGTCGACCACCCCCGGCACTGGCTGGGCCACTTCCGGGTGCTGGCGGGGCTGCAGGACCGCACCGGCGGCTTCACCGAGTTCGTGGCGCTGCCGTTCGTGCACACCAACGCGCCGATCTACCTGGCCGGCATCTCGCGCGCGGGGGCGACCTGGCGCGAGAACCGGGTGGTGCACGCGATGGCCCGGTTGCTGCTGCACGGACGCATCCCCAACATCCAGTGCTCCTGGGTGAAACTGGGCGACGAGGGCACCGTGGCGATGCTGAACGGCGGCTGCAACGACCTCGGGGGCACTCTTATGGAGGAGACGATTTCCCGAATGGCCGGGTCGGCGCACGGCTCGGCCCGTACGGTGGAACAACTGCACGCCATCGCCGCGGCCGCCGGTCGGCCCGCCCGCCAGCGCACGACGAGTTACGTGCGCTAGCAGCTCACTCCTGTCCGAAGGTAGTCAGCACCCTGCCGTCAAGCCCGACACGCCAGCAGAATTTCGCCACGACACGCCCGACATGCCGTCACCGGTTTCGGGTCTGAATCGATAGGGCAGTGGCGGGACGGTGAGAAACCGAACCGAACGGCCCTGCCGGGCGTGTACCAGAGTCAGCTTGACGGTGCACGTAGGACACGCGTGTAATTTTGCGTGGGGCTGGAGGTAGCGGCATCCACAAAACCGCCTATGTGGACAAACGCTCTCCAGGTGGGGGGTTGCGCCGGTCGTGAGCCGGCGCGCAATAAGGAGGCAGCGGAGATGGACGGTCGCCCCGTCGTGGCGGATCTGCTGGGCAACGCGCCCGAGTGGCAGGAGCACGCGCTGTGCTCCCAGACTGACCCGGAGGCGTTCTTCCCTGAGAAGGGTGGTTCTACCCGCGAGGCCAAGCGCATCTGCTCGCGCTGCGAGGTCAAGTCCGAGTGCCTGGAGTACGCGCTGTCGCATGACGAGCGCTTCGGCATCTGGGGCGGGCTGTCCGAGCGCGAGCGGCGCAAGCTCAAGCGCCGCGCGATCTGAGACTTTCGGCCGCTGCCGGGCCCGTGGGGGCGGGTCCGGCAGCGTTCCGGCAACACCTATGCGAGGTCGTCCGGGTTGAGTCCCAGCAGGTTGGCGACCTGTTCGACGATCACGTCACGCACCAGCTCGCCCAGGTCGTCCCGGTCCGAGGCCCGGAACTCCAGCGGACGCCGGTAGACCACGATCCGCGGCGGCACCCCGTGCCGTCCCGGCCGTCCCGGCAGCAGCCGCGCCAGCGGCACCCGCCCGTCCTCCAGCACGTCGGAGTCGTAGACGTTGAGGTCGGGCGGCACGTCCTCGACCGCGAACTCCACCCCGGCCAGCTCGGTCGCGAAGCGCGCCTCGAGCGACTCCACCGTGTCCAGCACCAGCTCGTCGAAGACCTCGGCCTTCGTCCTGGCCAGGGGCACGCTGGCCGGCACCAGCCGACCGCGCATGCCCCGCCCGTGGCGGTCGCGGCGGCGGCGGGCGGCGGTGGGGCGGCGTCGGGCGGGACTGGTCACCCGGCAAATGTATCCCCGCGCGCCGGCACCGGGACCCGGTACGGGGCCGTGATCCTTCCCTCGGCGTGTCGCGGCGCAACCGGCGTGCCGGTGCGCGGCGGGGCGCTAACGTCACACGCCGTGAGGTCTCCACGGCGTTGCTCTCGTAACGGCTGCCCCCGGCAGGCGGTCGCAACGCTGACCTATGTCTATGCAGAGTCCACGGCGGTGGTCGGCCCGCTGGCCGCATACCAGGAGCCGCACACGTACGACCTGTGCGAGCCGCACGCCCTGAGCCTCACCGCCCCGCGCGGCTGGGACCTCGTCCGCCACGACGGCGAGTTCGAGCCCCCGCCCCCCACCACCGACGACCTGGTGGCCCTGGCCGAAGCCGTCCGCGAGGCGGCCCGCCCCGCCCCCCGCCAGCCCGCCCCGGAACCGCCGCACGGCCCGCCCACTCCGGGCCGCCGCGGCCACCTCCGCGTCATCCCCCCGTCCTGAGCGAAGGAAGGGCACCTTCCCATCGCTATACGTAGGGGAAGGGCACCTTCCAACCGCCGCGATGCGGCCAGCAGGGCGGGCGTTCTGCAGTTTCAGGGAAACTGTGCCAAAGTCAGCCGGGATTCCCGCAGTTCCCCCGAAACTGCATCGCATCGGCACGGACGCGGAGCGTCAAGAAGGTGCCCTTCCTTGCAGGCGGTCGAGGGCGGAGACGGCGTGGAGGGCGGCGTTGATGCCCAGCCAGCGCAGCGGTTCGGGCTCCCAGCGAGGGGAGCGGTGGTTGACCCAGGGGAGCACGGTCAGCGGGGACTCGGTGCCGGTGATCAGGTCGGCGAGGGTGCGGCCGGCGAGGTTGGTGGCGGCGACGCCGTCGCCCACATAGCCGCCCGCCCAGGCCAGGCCGGTGGAGCGGTCGAGGCCGACGGAGGGGTGCCAGTCGCGGGCGATGCCGAGCGGGCCGCCCCAGGCGTGGGTGAGCTTCGTGTCGGCCAGCGCGGGGAAGAGGTCGACCAGGGTGTTCCGGAGCGCCAGGTGGACCGAGGGCTCGCTGTCGAAGGACGGGCGCACCGCGGAGCCGTAGTGGTAGGGCGCGCCGCGCCCGCCGAAGGCGAGCCGGTCGTCGGCGGTGCGCTGCCCGTAGATGACCAGCCGCCGGTGGTCGGTGAACGTCTCCCGCCGGGCCAGTCCCGCGGTGTCCCAGAAGGACGGCGGCAGCGGCTCGGTCGCGATCATCAGGGAGTAGATCGGCACCACGGCCCGCCGGTAGCCGGGCAGTCCGGGCGTATAGCCCTCGGTGGCCCGGACGACCACGGCGGCGCGAATCGTGCCGTGCTCGGTGCGGACCGCGCCCGGCATGATCTCCAGCACCCGGGTCTGCTCGTGGATCGTCACCCCCAGCCGCTCGACGGCTGAGGCCAGCCCACGGGCCAGCCGCAGCGGGTGCAGCGCCGCGCAGTGCGGTGACCAGGTTGCCCCGTGCACCTCGGTCGCCCCGCAGCGCTCCAGCGCCTCGCGCCGGTCGAGCAGCCGCAGCTCGAACCCGTACGACGCGGCCAGCTCCGCCTCCGCCCGCGCCCCGCGCCACTGCGCCGCCGACCGGGCCAGACCCAGCGTGCCGCCCTTGTCCCAGTGGCAGTCGATGCCCTCGGCGGCGGCGACCCGGCCGACCTCGTCGACCGTGTCGATCATCGCCTGCTGGAACGCGACCGCCGCCGCCCGCCCGTGCAGCCTCTCCAGCTTCGGCAGGGGCGTGGGCAGCAGCCCGGAGCACCAGCCGCCGTTGCGCCCGGACGCCCCGAACCCGGCCTGCTCGGCCTCGACGACCGCGATCCGCAGCCCGGGGTCGGCGCGGCGCAGGTAGTACGCCGTCCACAGGCCGGTGTAGCCCGCGCCCACGATCGCCACGTCGACGTCGAGGTCGCCGGAAAGGCGCGAGCGGGGCGCGACGGCCCCGCCCGCGGTGTCGAACCACAGCGAGGTCACAGCAGTGACGAGGCCCGGGTCAGCACATCCCGCAGGATCTGCTCGATCTCGTCGAACTGCTGCTGGGTCGCGGTCAGCGCCGGGGAGAGCTGGATGACCGGGTCGCCCCGGTCGTCGGCGCGGCAGTACAGCCCCGCCTCGAACAGCGCCCCGGACAGGAAGCCGCGGATCAGCCGCTCGGACTCCTCGGCGTTGAACGTCTCCCGGGTGGCCTTGTCCTTGACCAGCTCGATGCCGTAGAAGTAGCCCTCGCCGCGCACGTCGCCGACGATCGGCAGGTCGTACAGCTTCTCCAGGGTGGCCCGGAACGCGGGCGCGTGCTCCCGGACGTGCCCGACCAGGCCCTCGCGCTCGAACAGGTCCAGGTTGGCCAGACCGACCGCGCAGCTGACCGGGTGCCCGCCGAACGTGATGCCGTGGGCGAACATCTGCCCGTCGGCCAGGAACGGCTCGATCAGCCGGTCGCTGGCGATCATCGCGCCGAGCGGCGAGTATCCCGAGGTCATGCCCTTGGCAGTGGTGATGATGTCGGGCTGGTAGCCGTAGTACTGGGCGCCGAAGTACTCGCCGAGCCGGCCCCACGAGCAGATGACCTCGTCGGACACGAGCAGCACGCCGTAGCGGTCGCAGATCTCGCGTACCCGCTGGAAGTAGCCGGGCGGGGCGGGGAAGCAGCCGCCCGCGTTCTGCACGGGCTCCAGGAACACCGCGGCCACCGTCTCCGGACCCTCGCGCTCGATCGCGCGGGCGATCTCCTCGGCGGCCCATACGCCGAAGGCCTCGTAGTCGTCGCCGTGTTCGGGCGCGCGGTAGAAGTTCGTGTTCGGCACCTTGATGCCGCCGGGCACCAGCGGCTCGAACTCGGCGCGGAACGCCGGGACGCCGGTGATGGACAGTGCGCCCATCGAGGTGCCGTGGTAGGCGAGGTAGCGGCTGACGACCTTGTGGCGCAGCGGCTGGCCGACCTTCTTGAAGTAGGAGCGGGCCAGCTTCCAGGCGCTCTCCACCGCCTCGGAGCCGCCGGTGGTGAAGAAGACCCGGTTGAGGTCGCCGGGGGTCAGCTCGGCGATCCGGCCGGCGAGCTCGATGGCCTTCGGGTGGGCGTACGACCAGAGGGGGAAGTAGGCCAGCTCGTGCGCCTGCTTGGCGGCCGCGTCGGCCAGCTCGGCGCGGCCGTGGCCCGCGTTGACGGTGAACAGGCCGGCGAGGCCGTCGAGATACCGCTTGCCGTTGCTGTCCCAGACGTACGTGCCCTCGCCGCGGACGATCGTCGGCACGCTGCCCTCGCGGTAGGCGCCCATGCGGGTGAAGTGCATCCAGAGGTGGTCGGTTTCCTTGCCCATCGTGAGGCCTCACTCATCGGTACGTTGCGGCGTTGCCTACGGTTATCGCACACGTAGTCGAGATGCAGCAACCCTCTCCGTAGTATTTTCGCACGACGGCTACGGATTTCGTAGTGCGCTGGCAACCTGGGCGACATGGTTGGGCAGTAACGGGTGGTTTGTGAGCTGCCGCACCTCAGCGGGCGGGCGGCGGGTCGGTTTGGGCACAATTGCGGGTCACCCGTCACCCCTCCAGGCTCTCAGCCTGCCCAGCGGAAGGTGCCTCGATTGCGCGCTCGTCCTCTGTCGGCCCCGGCCCGCGCCCTGCTCGCGGCCACCACGGCGACCCCCTCGCGACGGCGCCTGCTGCGCGGCGCCCTGGCCGGCGGCGCGCTCGCCGCGACCGGCGGGGTCCTGGCCGCGTGCAGCCCCAAGGGCATGGCACCCCAGGCCGGGGCGTCGACCCGCCCGGCGTGCACCGCCACGGACCTGTCCGCGAGCGAGCGCAAGGTGTCGTTCGGCAACTGGGTGCAGTACCTCGACGTGGATGAGAACGACGAGAAGCGCCACCCCACGCTGGCCGCCTTCAAGGCGCGGACCGGCATCGAGGTGTCCTACACCGAGGACATCAACGACAACAACGAGTACTACGGCAAGATCCGTGCGCAGCTCGGGGCCTGCCAGCCGATCGACCGCGACATCGTGGTCTTCTCGGACTGGATGGTCAACAAGTTCATCCGCAACGGCTTCGCGCAGGAGCTGGACCCGGCCAAGACGCCCAACTACCGCCGCAACCTGCTGCCGTCGCTGAAGGCCCGCCCGTACGACCAGGAGCTGCGCTTCGCGGTGCCGTGGCAGTCCGGGCTGACCGGGTTCGCGGTCAACACCCGGGTGGCCAAGGAGGTGCGCACGGTCGACGAGCTGCTCACCCGGCCCGACCTGAAGGGCAAGGTGAGCGTGCCGATGGAGATGCCCGACACGATGGGCCTGCTCATCGCGTCGCTCGGCAAGAACCCGGCCGCCTTCACGCCGGAGGACTTCGACGCCGCGCTGGAGAAGCTGCGCAAGGCCGTCGAGTCCGGGCAGATCCGCCGCTTCACCGGCAACGAGTACGTCCAGGACCTGGCCAAGGGCGACGTCGCCGCGGCGATCGCCTGGTCCGGCGACGCCCTTCAGCTGGGCCTCAACGACGACAAGATCAAGTTTGTATCGCCTGACGAAGGCCTGCTGATCTGGTCGGACGCGGCGGTGATCCCGGTGACCGCGACGCACGCGAGCAACGCGATGGCGCTGCTCGACCACTACTACGACCCCAAGGTGGCCGCCGAGCTGGCCGCGTGGGTGAACTACGTCTGCCCCGTCGCCGGCGCGCAGGACGAGATGGTCAAGATCGACCCCGAGCTGGCCGAGAACAAGCTGATCTTCCCCGACGACGCCATGCTCGCCGGCGTGAAGGCGTTCGCCCCCCTCGGTGAAGCCGAGGAGAAGGCGTACCAGGCCAGGTTCTCCGCCGTCATGGGCGTCTGACGGCGCTCCGCCCCGTCCAGCCATAGACGTTGGCCTATTACATCGAGTATTTGTAGATCAAACTCGATGTAATAGGCCAACGTCTATGAAAAGCGGGTCAGGCGGCGGTGCCGGTGCCCCAGGAGTAGGTCTGTTTGCGGAGCTTGAGGTACACGAACACCTCGGCCCCGATCACACCCTCGACGGCCCGCACCTCGTGCAGGATCTCCAGCAGGTGGTCGTCGTTACGGCACACGGCCTCCAGCAGCAGGTCGTACGACCCGGCGGTGATCACCACGTAGTCGACCTCCTCGATCGCGGAGATCGCGTCTGCGATGCCGTCGAGGTCACCCGTGGTCTTCACGCCGATCATCGCCTGCCGCCCCAGCCCCAGTTGGAGCGGATCGGTCACGGCCACGATCTGCATGACGCCCGCGTCGATGAGCCGCTGCACGCGCTGTCGCACCGCCGCCTCGCTCAAGCCGACCGCGCGGCCGATGGTCGCGTACGGTCTCCGGCCGTCCTCCTGCAACTGCTCGATGATCTGCTTGGCGATGTCGTCGAGTAGCGCATGGTTGGCGTGGTTGAGTTGAGGGTGTCGGCGGATGACAGCGCGCGATGCGGCGGAGTCGGCGGGCGTCGGCAATGAGGCCTCCTGGGGCGTACGCAAAGGGGGAGCGCGTGATGGTCCAGCCCGCGCATCGTATCGCTACGAGGCAGACGATTCCGACACTTAGCGGCCACCCCCGTAACGGAAACGTCATCAAGTCGCGATATCCGATGCCGGAATCCGTAGTCGCACTCCAGATTCGCCACGGAATCCCTTGTCATGTGGCGCACGTCATGTCACGATCGTCGCGCCACGGGTTGTTGAACATCTGACAAGTGGGAGGCGATATGACCGGCTTTTCGCCGAACGTGATCGGTGACCGGATCGCGGACGGCTCGTCGGGTGAGCGCTTCGCGGTGGTCGACCCCGCCGACGGTAGCACCGTCGCGGAGTACGGACTGGCTGGTCAGGAAGATGTGGACGCGGCCGTGGCGGCCGCGCGGGCCGCCTTCCCGGGCTGGTCCGGCGCGACGCCGGGCGAGCGCTCCGGCGCCCTGCACCGCCTGGCCGCGCTGCTGTCCGAGCGGGCCGCGGATTTCGTCGCCGCCGAGGTGGCGCAGACCGGCAAACCGGTGCGCCTGGCGACCGAGTTCGACGTGCCGGGCACGATCGACAACACCGCCTTCTTCGCCGGGGCGGCCCGTGACCTGCAGGGCAAGGCGGCGGGGGAGTACTCCGCCGACCACACCAGCTACGTGCGGCGCGAGGCGATCGGCGTGGTCGGCTCGATCTCGCCGTGGAACTACCCGCTGCAGATGGCGGCCTGGAAGATCCTGCCCGCGATCGCGGCGGGCAACACCATCGTGCTCAAGCCCGCCGAACTGACCCCGCTGACCAGCGTGATGTTCGCGCGGGCCTGCCTCGACGCGGGCATCCCGGCGGGCGTCGTCAACGTGGTCACCGGGCGCGGCCCGGTGGCCGGGGCGGCGCTGGTCGCGCACCCGGACGTGGACATGGTCAGCTTCACCGGCTCGACCGCGGTCGGCCGGGGGATCGGCGCGACCGCCGCGGGCGCGGTCAAGCGGGTGCACCTGGAGCTGGGCGGCAAGGCCCCGTTCCTGGTCTTCGACGACGCCGACGTGGAGGCCGCGGCGCAGGGCGCGGTGGCCGGCTCACTGATCAACAGCGGCCAGGACTGCACCGCCGCCACCCGTGCCTACGTGCAGCGCCCGCTCTACGACCGCTTCGTGGCCCGGGTCGCCGAGCTGTTCGAGGGCGTACGCGCCGGCGACCCGCGGGACCCGGCGACCGACATCGGTCCGCTGATCAGCCTCGCCCAGCGCGACCGGGTGGCGGGCTTCGTCGACCGGGCCCGCGCGGCGGGTGCCAAGATCGTGGCGGGCGGCCGGGTGCCCGACGGTTTGACACACGGCGCCTACTACGCGCCCACCCTGGTCGTGGACGCCGCGCAGGACAGCGAGATCGTCCAGCACGAGGTCTTCGGCCCGGTGCTGGTCGTGCTGCCGTTCGACGCCGATGATGAGGGAGTGGCGCTGGCCAACGACACGCCGTACGGCCTGGCGGCGAGCGTGTGGACACGGGACGTCCACCGGTCGCTGCGGGGCACGCGCGAGCTGCGCGCCGGGTGTGTGTGGGTCAACGACCACATCCCGATCATCAGCGAGATGCCACACGGGGGTTACCGTCGCTCCGGCTTCGGAAAGGACATGTCCACGTACTCGTTCGACGAGTACACCCAGATCAAGCACGTCATGTACGACACCACCGCGGTCGCCGCGAAGCCATGGCACCGCACCGTCTTCAGTCAGTAAGTGATATCTGCGCCTGTACACCCCTCTGGCAGTGAAGGAACGTTCGATGGCTCGTCGCATACCACTCTCCCCGCAGGCTCAGGCAGTGCTGGCGGCCATGCCGTCGCGCCGGACGGTGCTGCGCGGGGCTCTCGCCGGTGGGGCCTTCGCGGTGGCCGGCGGTGCGCTCGCCGCCTGCGGCACCAAGGGCACCGGCGGCACGGCCGGCCCGTCCGCGGGCCCGCGCTGCACCACGGCCGACCTGTCGGCCACCGAACGCAAGATCGCGTTCTCGAACTGGCCCGCATACATGGACGAGGACGAGAAGAACGCCGAGGTCCACCCGACGCTGGTCGCGTTCAAGGCGAAGACCGGCATCGACGTGTCCTACACCGCCGACATCAACGACAACAACGAGTTCTACGGCAAGATCCGGACGCAGCTGGCCGCCTGCCAGCCGATCGATCGCGACATCGTCGTGTTCACCGACTGGATGGCGACGACGTTCATCCGCAACGGCTTCGCGGCCAAGTTCAACCCGGACAAGGTCGCGACGTTCCTGAAGAACCTGGCCCCGACGCTGCGCAGCCGCCAGTTCGACCCGAACATGGAGTACGCGGCCCCGTGGCAGTCGGGTCTGACCGGCATCGGCGTGAACACCGCGGTGGCCAAGGAGGTGCGCACCGTCGACGAGCTGCTGACCCGCCCCGACCTGAAGGGCAAGGTCACCTGTCTCACCGAGATGCGCGACACGATGGGCTTCATGCTCATGTCGAACGGCAAGGACCCGGGCAACTTCACCACCGCCGACTTCGACGCGGCGCTGGAGAAGCTGAAGGCGGCCGTGGCCTCGGGGCAGATCCGGCGCTTCACCGGCAACGACTACGTGCAGGACCTGGCCAAGGGTGACATCGCCGCCTGCATCGCGTGGTCCGGCGACGTGATCCAGCTCGGCTTCGAGAACGACAAGATCAAGCTGGTCACCCCGGACGAGGGCATGATGCTCTGGTCGGACAACATGCTGATCCCGGTGACCTCGCCGCACGCCGCGAACGCGATGGCGTTGATCGACTACTACTACGATCCGAAGGTGGCCGCCGAGCTGGCCGCGTTCGTCAACTACGTCTGCCCGGTGGCGGGCGCGCAGGAGGAGATGGTCAAGATCGACCCGGACCTCGCGCAGAACCCGCTCATCTTCCCCAACGCCGAGATGCAGGCGAAGATCAAGATCTTCAAGCCGCTGACCGAGGCGGAGGAGAAGGAGTACACGGGCAAGTTCCAGGCAGCGATCGGGGCGTGACAGGTTGACCGACCAGGACCTCTGCATCGAGAACGTCACCAAGACGTTCGGCGGGTTCACCGCCGTCGACGATCTCACCCTGACCGTTCCGGACGGCTCGTTCTTCGCGCTGCTCGGCGCTTCGGGCTGCGGCAAGACCACCACGCTGCGCATGGTGGCGGGTCTGGAGGAGCCGACCGCCGGGCGGATCACGCTGGGCGGGCTGGACATCACCCGGATGCGCCCGTACAAGCGGCCGGTCAACACGGTGTTCCAGAGCTACGCGCTGTTCCCGCACATGAGCGTCGAGGACAACGTGGCGTTCGGCCTGCGCCGCAAGGGCGAGAACAAGGCGGACACCCGCCGCAAGGTCGCCGAGATGCTCGACCTGGTCCAGCTGGGGCAGTACGGCACGCGCCGCCCGGCGCAGCTGTCCGGCGGCCAGCAGCAGCGGGTGGCGCTGGCCCGCGCGCTGGTCAACAGCCCCGAGGTGCTGCTGCTCGACGAGCCGCTCGGCGCGCTCGACCTGAAGCTGCGCCGGCAGATGCAGATCGAGCTCAAGCGCATCCAGACCGAGGTCGGCATCACCTTCGTGCACGTCACGCACGACCAGGAGGAGGCCATGACCATGGCCGACACGGTCGCCGTGATGCAGGCGGGGCGGATCGAGCAGTTGGGCGCGCCGGCCGAGATGTACGAGTTCCCGGCCTCGGCGTTCGTGGCCAACTTCCTCGGCCAGTCCAACCTGATCAAAGCGGAGGTCACCGGGCAGACCGACGGGCACGTGACCGTCGACGCGCACGGCAACCGGCTGGCCGTGCCGGCGGCCCGGTGCCGCGTCACCTCCGGCGCGGCCCTGCTGGGCGTACGCCCGGAGAAGCTGCACCTGGCCGACGGCCTGGACGCGGTGCCCTCGGGCCACGCGGCGGTGCGGGGCGTCATCACCGACGCCTCCTTCACCGGCGTCTCCACGCAGTATCTGGTGCGCGCGCCGTGGGGCAGCGAGCTGACGGTGTTCGTGCCCAACTCCGGCATCGCGAACCCGGCGCCGCCCGGGGCGGAGGTCGCGGTGCACTGGTCGCCCGCGCACTCGTTCCTCGTGGGGAGCTGACGTGGCCGCCCTGCTGCCCACGGCGTCGGGCACGCCCGCCGCCGCCACCGAGATCCCGGTCGAACCGCCGGCCGGGATGCGGCGGCGGCGGTGGATCCCGTACGCCCTGCTCGCGCCGGGCTTGCTCTGGCTCGGCGTGTTCTTCGTCTACCCGGTGTTCCAGCTGGCCATGGCCAGTCTCTGGGACCCCAGCGGGTCGATCGAGACCGGTTACACGTTCGCCTGGTCGTTCGGCAACTACGTCACCGCCTGGGAGATGTTCCACGTCCAGTTCCTGCGGTCGCTGTGGTACGCGCTGATCACCACGGTGATCTGCGTGGCGCTGGGCTACCCGCTCGCGTACGCCATCGCGATCAAGGGCGGGCGGTGGAAGAACCTGATGCTGGTCGGCGTGATCGCGCCGTTCTTCACCAGCTACCTGGTGCGCACCTACTCCTGGAAGGCGATCCTGTCCGACAGCGGGCCGGTGGTCGACTTCCTGAAGTGGCTGCACATCCTGCCGCCGGACGGCCGGCTGCTGGCGACCGAGTTCGCGGTGATCGCGGGCCTGGTCTACAACTTCCTGCCGTTCATGGTGCTGCCGCTCTACGCCAGCCTCGACAAGCTGGACGTGCGGCTGCTGGAGGCGGCCCGCGACCTCTACCACGGGCCGGTGCGCAGTTTCTTCCGCGTGACGCTGCCGCTGTCCATGCCTGGCGTGCTGGCGGGCACCCTGCTCACGTTCATCCCCTCGGCCGGTGACTACGTCAACGCCCAGCTGCTGGGCGGCCCCAACACGCAGATGATCGGCAGCGTGATCCAGTCGCGGTTCCTGGTGGTCAACGACTACCCCATCGCCTCGGCGCTGTCGGTGATGCTGATGCTGACCATCCTCGTGCTCGTGATGATCTACGTACGCGTCTTCGGCACGGAGGAGGTGGTCTGATGCGCACGTTCTGGCGCTGGCTCGCCGAGAAGTGGGTGCTGCTGCTCGGCTTCGTGCTGCTGGCCTACCTGTTCGTGCCGATCGCCGTGGTGATGCTGCTGTCGTTCAACCAGCCGGCCAGCCGCAACACGACGTACGTGCTCGACTTCGAGACCTTCTCGTTCACCTGGAACAACTGGACCGACATCTGCGGGGCGGCAGGCATCTGCGAGTCGCTGACGCGCAGCATCTACGTCGGCCTGTCCGCGACGCTGATCGCCACCATCCTGGGCACTTTGATCTCGTTTGCCCTGGTTCGGTACCGCTTCTTCGGCCGGGGATCGACCAATACGCTGATCTTCCTGCCGATGGCCACGCCCGAGATCGTCATGGGCACCTCGCTGTTGACCCTGTTCCTGGGCCTGCAGATTCCGATGGGCTTCTTGACGATCCTGATCGCGCATGTCATGTTCTGCATATCGTTTGTAGTGGTCACCGTGAAGGCACGGCTGGCCGGGCTGGATCCGAGGCTGCAGGAGGCGGCGATGGACCTGTACGCGACGCCGTGGCAGGCGTTCCGTCTGGTCATCCTGCCGCTCGTGCTGCCCGGCATCGTGGCCGCCGCCCTGCTGGCGTTCTCGCTGAGCTTCGACGACTTCATCATCACCAACTTCGTCACCGGCACCAGCGACTACACCACCTTCCCCATGTTCATCTGGGGCTCGAACCTGCGCGGCATCCCGCCGCAGGTCAACGCGATCGCCACCGCGATGTTCCTGATCTCGTTCGCGTTCGTCATCGCGGGCCAGCTGCGCACCCGTCGCCGCTCCGCCCGCCGCGCCGCGACGTCCTAGCAGACCTGACGGCCGCCGACCGGCCCCACGCCTGATTCGTGGGGAGCCGGCTCGGCGGCCGTTTGGTATTCCCAGACATTTCGTTTGTCTGGGCATTTATAGGGAAATGGAGCCGCAAAACGGCTTCCGGGTAGTAGAAGGAGGAGATCGGCTCATGCGGGCCAAAGGATCAAAACTGTGGGCGTCGGCGCTGTCAGATGCGTCGCCGACGCCGTACTGGACGGACCGGCCCTCCCGGCCGGCACCCGTGCCCCCGCTGACCAGCGCGACCACCGCGCAGCTGGCAGTCATCGGGGGCGGCTACAGCGGCCTGTGGACGGCGCTGCTGGCCAAGGAGCGCGACCCGTCGACCGACGTCGTCGTGCTGGAGTCGGGGGTGTGCGGCCACGCCGCCTCCGGACGCAACGGCGGATTCTGCTCCGCGAGCCTCACGCACGGGCTCGCCAACGGGGTGGACCGCTTCCCGGACGAGATCACCGAGCTGGAACGGCTCGGCCGGGAGAACCTCGACCAGATCGAGGACACACTGGGCCGGTACGGCATCGACTGCGACTTCGAGCGCACCGGTGAGCTGGAGGTGGCCACCTCCGCGTACCAGCTGGACTGGCTGCACGAGTCGGCCGAGCTGACCCGTTCGATGGGTTACCGCGCCGAGGTGCTCGACCGCGACCAGGTGCGGGCCGAGGTCGACTCGCCCACGTACCTCGGCGGCTGGTGGGACCGCGACCGGGTGGCCATGGTCGACCCGGCGAAGCTGGCCTGGGGCCTGCGGCAGGCCTGCCTGACCCTGGGCGTGCGCATCTACGAGGGCACCCCGGTGCTCGGGGTCAGCAGCGGGCGCGACGGCCTGCTGCTGCGCACCCCGCACGGTGAGGTCCGGGCGGCCCGCGTCGCGCTGGCGACCAGCGCCTTCGGGCCGCTGGTGCGCAAGCTCAGGCGCTACCTGATCCCGGTGTACGACTACGCCCTGATGACCGAGCCGCTCACCGTCGAGCAGCTGGGCGCCCTGGGCTGGCGGCACCGGCAGGGGCTGGGCGATTCGGCGAACCAGTTCCACTACTACCGGCTCACCGCCGACAACCGGATCCTGTTCGGCGGCTACGACGCGATCTACCACTTCGGCAACCGGATCGCGCCGACCCTCGAACAGCGCCAGGACACCTTCGCGCGGCTGGCCGAGCACTTCTTCACCACGTTCCCGCAGCTGGAAGGGCTGCGGTTCACGCACAGCTGGGGCGGGGTGATCGACACCTGCACCCGCTTCTGCGCCTTCTTCGGCACCGCCTTCGGCGGTCGGCTGGCCTACGCGGCCGGCTACACCGGGCTGGGCGTGGGCGCGACCCGCTTCGGCGCGCAGGTGATGCTCGACCACCTCGCGGGGCAGTCCACGGAGCGCACCAGGCTGGACTTCGTACGGTCCAAGCCCTGGCCGCTGCCCCCGGAGCCGCTGCGCTCGCTCGGCATCCAGTTGACCCGCTGGTCGCTGGCCCGCGCCGACGAGCACCAGGGACGCCGCAACCTGTGGCTGCGCACGCTGGACCACGCCGGCCTGGGTTTCGACTCCTGACACCGCCGTCCCCATTGGTGATCAACCTGTGGGGACCCGGGCACATTTGAATCAAGTCGTTTCGTGGCATCTGTTGCCACGTGTTGAAGGGACTTTTATGCGTATCCTGCTGGTCGGCGCTGGTGGCGTCGGCAGTGCAGCAGCCGCCATCGCCGCTCGCCGTGACTTCTTCCAGCTCATGGTGGTGGCCGACTACTCCCTGGAACGCGCCCAACGGGCCGTCTCGGGGCTCGGCGACCGGTTCGTCGCGGCGAGGCTCGACGCCTCGTCGGCCGACGACGTCGCCCGGTTGTGCCGCGAACACGGCATCACGCACGTGCTCAACGCGGTCGATCCCCGCTTCGTCATGCCGATCTTCGACGGAGCGTACGCAGCGGGGGCGGACTACCTCGACATGGCCATGTCGCTGTCCCGCCCGCACCCGACCGACCCGTACGCCCAGACCGGCGTGATGCTCGGCGAGCAGCAGTTCGGCAAGGCCGTCGCCTGGGAGGCCGCCGACCGGCTGGCGCTCGTCGGCATCGGCGTCGAACCCGGCCTGTCCGACATCTTCGCCCGCTACGCCGCCGACCACCTGTTCTCCGAGATCGACGAGATCGGGGTGCGGGACGGCTCCAACATCACCGTCGAGGGCTTCGACTTCGCCCCGTCGTTCTCCATCTGGACCACCATCGAGGAGTGCCTCAACCCGCCGATCATCTGGGAACGCGACCGCGGCTGGTTCACCACCGCCCCGTTCAGCGAGCCCGAGGTGTTCGACTTCCCCGAGGGCATCGGCCCCGTCGAGTGCGTCAACGTGGAGCACGAGGAGGTGCTGCTCATCCCGCGCTGGGTCGACGCCAGGCGGGTGACCTTCAAGTACGGCCTCGGCACCGAGTTCATCGAGATCCTGAAGACCGTGCACAAGCTCGGCCTCGACTCCACCAGGCCGATCGCCATCGGCGGCGGCCAGTCGACGGTCATGGTCTCGCCGCGCGACGTGCTCGCCGCGCAGCTGCCCGACCCCGCCACGCTGGGCTCCCGGATGAAGGGCAAGACCTGCGCGGGCACCTGGGTCAAGGGCAAGGGCCTCGACGGCCGGCCCAAGGAGATGTACCTCTACCACGTGGTCGACAACGAGTGGTCCATGCGCGAATACGGCCACCAGGCGGTGGTGTGGCAGACCGCGGTGAACCCCGTCGTCGCGCTGGAGCTGCTGGCCGCGGGCGAGTGGAAAGGCAAGGGCGTGCTCGGGCCGGAGGCGCTGGACCCGGTGCCGTTCCTGGACCTGCTGACGGCGTACGGCTCCCCGTGGGGCATGCGTGACCAGCAGCCCTTTCGGGCGGTGACCCAGGCGGCCCGCGAGCAGATCGCCGCCTGACGCGTTGTTGCCGTGCCCGCTCGGTAAGTCGGGACATACCCGAGCGGGCACGTCGCTGCCGGCGGCTGCCATGGCCAAGACGCTGGTCGACATCGATGAGGACCGGCTCGCGGAGACCGGCGGCTCAGCGATCTGAACAGCCGACCCGGCCCAGCCACCCCTGACCGGGACATGGCGAGACCCGATCGAGCCGGGCTTCGCCATGCCACCCGATCAGCCTGCTCAAGGACTTGCCACTGCTCCCACGAGCACTGGCTCGATGTAGGGGATCATGGTGTGGACGTAGGTCCCCGTGAGGTGCGAGCGGTCCTGCCACACACGGACGCCTCCGACGACGGCATAGCAGGTCACCGGGCCGCAGACGCGGTCGTTGAAATCCGCGAAGGTGACCATCGGAGAGCCGACCTTGTTCACGGCGTCGACCGCGGGGTCCGCGTATTCCCATTCGGACCTGGGTGCTGAGCATGCACCGTAGTCATCGGGGTGGGCGCCAAGGCAGCTGATCGGGTTCGCGTTCGGGAACAACTTGGTCTCGCCCTTGTCCCCGCCGACCGCCGAGGGAGCGTCCCTGATCACCACGGTCCTGATCCCTGCGTCACTCAGTTTCCGATAGGCGGAGGTGTAGACGTCGACGAACTGCGGGCGACCGAAACCTGGCCTGAACCAGCCGGCGTAATTGGGCTGGTAACCGAGGTTGGAGGTGACCACCAGGGTCGGCTTCAGCTTGAGAATGCTGCTGAGGACTGCCCGGCCCCATTCGCCGCAATGGACGAACTGCGGCAGGAACGTGCCCTCTTGCCAGTCCGCGAACGGACAGCCAGTCGCGTAGTAGGTTACGAGGTGCCAGTGCTGGGCTTCCGCGATCTCGGACAGCGCTTCGAGCCATTGCAGCGCATGGGAATTGCCCGTCAACACCACCGTCACCGGTGACGACAAGTCCCCGGCATCGCACCGCGTGACGCGCCAGTCGTGTTCATAGCTGTTGCACAATGAGTCGTTGAGTCCCGGCTTGCCGCGCTCGATGGCACCGATCTGCCAGATGGAGCCGTCCGGAACGTACCCACCATCATTGGTAGGAGCACAGTTGTTGGCGGGATCCAGTGCCGCTGCGCCGAAGCAGGCCATCTTCCCGGCAAGCTGGTCGGCGAGTTGACGCTGGTGTTCCTCCTGACGGTGGTTCGCCACACCGGTCCAGGTCACGGAGACGGCGATCACGACCGCCATGCCCAACGCGCCCATCGCGTATGTCGGCACCAGGCGACGCCACCACGCCAGATTCCTGACGGGGTCTTCGAGGAATCGCTTCGTCAGCGCCGCCAGCACCAGCGTGGCGACGATGATCGCCACGTCGTCCTTCCAGCCTCGGGCCGATTGCAACGCCGCAGGCTCGATCACCAGCAGCGGCCAGTGCCACAGGTAGATCGAGTAGGAGTGGTCCCCCAGCCACTGGAGCATGTGCACCGGATACCAGTCCAGTGGCGCGTTCGCCGCCAGCACCAGCAGCGCTCCTGCGACCGGGATGGCCGCCCGCCAGCCGGGGATCGCCGTCTCGGCGTTGAACCGCCAAACCGCAGCCGCCATCAGCAGCCAGCCCGCGTACGCGACCGGGATCCGGGAACGCTCGCCCCACTTCGTGGACAGCACCTTGGCGATCACGGGCTGGGCGACGGCCAGCAGACCGCCGGCGCCCAGTTCCCAGACCCGGGTCGTGGACACGAAGTATGCCGCGGCCGGCGTCGAGCGGGTGTACGTGATCGAAAACCACAACGACGCGCCGACCACGACGAGCAGTCCCGCGAAGTAGAGCCAACGCCGTTCCCGCAGCCGCCAACCCAGCCAGGTCAACAGCAGGATGAGGACCGGCCACACGAGGTAGAACTGCTCCTCCACCGAGAGTGACCAGTAGTGCTGCACGGGAGTGGCCGGGCTTCCGGCCGCGAAGTAATCGACCGAGTCGGCGGCGAGTGCCCAGTTGACCCAGTACGTGGCGGCGGCGCGGATCTGACGAGCCGTGGCCAACCACTGCGATTCGGGAAGCCACAGCCAACTCGCCACGGCAGTCGCCGCCAGGACGGCAAGTGAGGCCGGCAGCAGTCTGCGTACCCGTCGGCCCCAGAAGTCCAACAACCCATGATGGTTGGTCGGGACGTGCTCCACCAGGTGCGAGGTGATGAGGAACCCGGAAATGACGAAGAAGACGTCGACTCCCAAGTAACCGCCGGCCAGCGGCCCGTTCGGCCACAGATGGCTCACCAGGACCACGCCCACCGCGAATGCCCGCAGTACCTGAATATCGGGCCGGATATCCCGTTTCTGGATGGGCTGGGACATTCCGCGCTCCTCGGCTCATGATCGCAAGACGGCGTATGCTAACCGAATGCGCGGCCCGACGATGGATGGGGTTCGAGACTTTGGAAGGCAGCGTGGCGATCGCTGCCGAAAGCACTGAATCTCGCCAAGTGTTTTCGGCGATTCCACGATCTTCTGCCATGGTGCTGACTGAGGGCAGATCCGCGGGAGGCAATACCACCGGCTTCGTCAGGTCATGCCCCGCCGAGAGCCACGGGCACCTTCACGTCAGGGTCCACTCCGGACGCCCACCGCACCGGACAGCCGACCCCGCAAAACTTCGCTGAGCCTTTATCGGAGGTCGGGCCGAGGCGGGAGGCCGACGACCGAGACAGCGACCGAGGCACCGAGCGCCGCTGCCGAGTCGCAGGCGAGGCCGAGCACGATCCCGTCGCGGATCCATGCGGCCACCGCCATCGAGGGCAGCCCTGACACCGTCGCGGTCAGCGTCGCGGCCGGGGGCAGCGGCATGGGGCGGCGCAGGCCGCCGCCGTGCAGGCCGACGCCGAGAGCCTTGCCGACGGCCTCCTTCTGGGTCCACAGCAGCAGAAAATCTTCGGGGTGGCGAGTGACCCAGTCCGCCTCGGCCTCGGAGAACCAGCGCCGCGCGAGTTCGGTGGCGGGGAGTCCGCGGACCGTCTCGACGTCGATGCCCAGCGGGCCGAGTTCCGTGACGGCCACGGCTGCCAGGTCCGGGCTGTGGCTGACGGCCAGGTGCAGGCCGGCTACGCCGACGGCAAATGGCCGTCCGGCGGGTTCGCGGCCGATTTCGATCCGCTCGGCGTCGATGCCGAGCACTTCGCCCAGGGCGTGCCGGGCCAGGTCGGTGGCGTTCACCGTGGCGGCCAGCCAGATCCGGATACCCGACATGACGACCACGATGGCACAAGCCGTTTGTGGCGCAGCTCGTCGGCATGCGCGGGCTTTTGGAGCATGAGGCGATCACCGGGTATCGCATGCCATCGCCTCAAGCGGTGGCATTTCGGGTGTTAGCCAGCGAGGTCGGGCAGCATCTGCCCGCGGTGCGCGAACCAGGTCAGGGAGTCCCTGATGCCCTCCTCGACGGACTGTTCCGCCCGCCAGCCGAGCAGGTCCGCGGCGCGGCTGCTGCGGGTGTAGGCGC